>JBHHYO010000039.1:0-24174 GCA_046757665.1 Nitrospinales bacterium | reverse complement strand
ATATTTCCGCTATGTATGTACACGGCAATCAAGATCACTTCGACGCATTAAAACCTCAAATTAAACGATTGGTCATGGAGCCAAACCTATTACTTGTGAAAGAAGGCCCAAATCTTGATCTTCATCATTTTGAAACGCTCGCCATCTGTGTCCTTAAATCAGAGAATGAGAACCCTGATGTTGCCGTTCATTTAACCCAGGAAATTTTAAAGCTATGTCAAAAACAAAGATTTCCTCACCATTTGGATCATCTTATTTCAGCGTTCATACCGGAGTTGCTTAAACAATACCCGAAACCTGTTTGGAAACTCATCAGCGACGCTATTCTAACGTCGGATGGTTTAACCAGCATTCATCTTGAAAGATTTTTGGGGAAAGAGTCATTCGATGAAAAAAAAGATGTGAAAGGACCTCTATTTATTCTTACGGATTCCACTCTTCTGCAATGGTGTCGGGAAAATTCTCCAAAGGCTCCGGTATTCATAGCACGAATAGCCCCCTTACTAACACCTTCTGGGAGAGGGGGGAAAAAATGGACCTCTCTTGTTCAAAAACTTATCGATGAATTTGGCAATTGCAAGAAAGTTCTTGGATCATTAGAATCAAATATGTTGAGCTTTGGTAGTTGGGGATCGCGAGTGCCATATTACGAAAGATATATTGAACCTCTCAAGTCCCTTCAAACTCATCGTCATAGCTTGGTTAGAAAATTTGCACAAGATATGTTAAGACAACTGAACAATTTTATTAAAGATGAACATCGCCGCGACGAAGAGCGAGATTTGGGTATCTATTAAAGACGGAATAAAGCGGTTTGATCTTAATCACACGATTTGCATCGCGGCTTAATTCTCCAAAAATTACCTTTTATGCCCATCATTGCATCCATCAATATCTCGCTTCCGGGGCCGGTAGTACTGGGAGACGCCAGAACGATGGTTTCGGGGATTTTGAAGAAACCGGTTGCGAAGCCGGTTTATCTGGATTTCCTGGGATTCGATGGGGACGGCTGTGCCGACCGGCGTCATCATGGGGGGCCGAACAAGGCGGCGTGCGTTTATTTGCTGGATCATTACCCCTGGTGGGAAGAGAAATTGGCCAGAAAACTGTCCCCCGGCGCGTTCGGCGAAAATCTGACCGTTTCCGGCCTGGATGAAAGCGCCGTCCACGTCGGCGACGTGTTTCGCGCCGGCGAGGCCGAGGTGCAGGTCTCGCAACCCCGCCAGCCTTGCTACAAGTTGAACAATATTTTTGGCCTGCCGGATATGACCAGCCGGGTTCAACGGATGGGGTATACCGGATTTTATTGCCGCGTCCTGCGTCCGGGCTGGCTGAAACCCGGCGGTGAACTGACGCTTTTGCGGGCGGACGACAAGCGGATCAGCGTGACGGCGGCCAACCACCTTATGTATGAAGACAAGAAAAATCCGCAAAGAATTCGTGATATGCTTGCCCTGGATACGCTGTCCGAGGAGTGGAAGGAAACCTTTCGCGCACGCTTGCAAAAACTGGAGGCGCTGAGGTGAGCGAGGCGCGGACGTTGGAAACCTGGGTGGCGCGGTTTAAACGGGACATCGTGCCGCCGGACGCCGGGGAGGAAGTCGTGCGCGCCTTCCTGCATCACCTGGCCGACCTGGGAGTTTTTCAGACCGGCGGCGGGGCTCGATGGTCGCTTGCGGGCACGGACCCCGAGGATATCCTGAACCATCTGGAAAAGCTGTGCGCGACGGAAAAGGGGTTTGCCGTGGGCTATTTTCTCGCTTCCCGGTCGGGTCTGGCCGAGCCCGGTGACTTTAAATTGGCCGCCGGGCCCGCGCACCGGGAATCGGGCTTTAACTTTAAAAGGTCGGCGGACCCGAGCAATTTGCAGATTGTCAGGAAAACCGCCGCCGGCCTGCAACCGTTTCTCGACCTGGAAAAAAACTGGCTGGACAAACTGGCGGGCCCCAACACCAGCCGGGGAGACGCCCGCAAACTTTTCAATTACATGCTCTCCAGGACCCGGGTGAAAGCGCAACCGCTGAAATGGCAACAACTCAGCCGCCGCCGGCACAGGAAGAGCCTGCCCGATTGAGAAAACGGGCGCCTTGCCCTTGCGGAACATTTGCTTTGACTCGGTCGGGCTTTTGGCCGATAATTTTTGCGTATCCGGCGCGTTCCAGAAAAATCCGATTACCTGTTGAAAAGTTTTGCGCGGCGCCTTGTTTTTCAAGGTGCGGGGCCGGCACATACCTGCACTTGGCGCTATATGTAAGGGATAAAAATGGAGGCCGGAGACGGGAGACCGGGAAAACAACGACGGTTTCTCCGCTTCGATGTCATCGCGAGCCGCCGCCAGCGGCGGCGTGGCGATCCAGCCGGGCCACGCCCGGTGGGAATGGGTCCTTTCTGGATTGCTTCGTCGGCTGAGCCTCCTCGCAACGACGATCGAACGCGGTGATTTCGGTATTGTAAATTTTAATCTTCAAAAAGCGGCCTTCGGTATGAGAAAATAAGTGATAAAAATTTCTTTTAATATTCATATATTACAAGGCTATTTCTCAGGCATTTTCTAGGGTGGTTTTTCCGCGAAATCCGTTCATTTTTTACCTGACCGGTGAGTTGGAAAGTCCATTGTATAACAAGAGGTTGCTGGGTTTGCAGGCTGACGTTTTGACTATTTCGTTCCTCGTTTTTTGAAAAATTTTTTTTTGTGAAAAAGCCGGCCGGTCAGGGTTTTTTGGCCGGGGATTCGGGACAAATCTTTTAAAACGGGGGAGTTGCTTCGGCGATTGCGGATGAAATAGTCAGGCAGGCGGCTTCCACGCGAAAGGCGGCGAGGATGTTAAAAAAATCCGATATTTTGGCGGACGATTCGTATCCCGAGGAGACTCGCGAGTGGGTCGATTCCCTGCATTACATTCTCCGGGAAGTGGGCGAGGATCGGGCGGTTTTTCTCCTTGAAACGCTGAAGGAGGAGATGATCAAGGCCGGGCATCAAATCCCCTTCACCGCCAACACGCCCTACGTCAACAGCATTCCGGCGAAGAATCAGCCGTATTATCCGGGCAGTCTGGACATTGAGCGGCGGGTCCGCAGTTATGTCCGCTGGAACGCCATGGCGATGGTGGTTCGGGCGAACCGTGTTTGTCCCGGAATCGGCGGCCACATTTCCACGTTTGCGTCGCTGGCGACGATTTTGGAGGTGGGGTTCAACCATTTTTTCCAGGCCTCCAGGGACGGCGGTTCCGGCGATCAGATTTATTTTCAGGGCCACGCGGCGCCGGGGATTTATGCGCGGGCGTTTTTGGAGGGACGGCTGAGCGCCCGGCAACTGGAGAATTTCCGCCGCGAACTCCAGCCCGGCGGCGGCATGTCGTCCTATCCCCATCCCTGGCTGATGCCCGGTTTCTGGCAGTTCCCGACGGTTTCCATGGGGCTCGGCCCCATCATGGCGATTTACCAGGCGCGGTTCAACCGGTACCTGGAAAACCGCGGTTTGAAGGCCATGGACGGCGGCAAGGTTTGGGCTTTTCTCGGCGACGGCGAAACCGACGAGCCGGAGTCCCTGGGCGCCTTGACCCTGGCGTCACGCGAAAAGCTGGACAACCTGATCTTCGTGGTGAACTGCAATTTGCAACGGCTCGACGGGCCGGTGCGCGGCAACGGCAAGATCATCCAGGAGCTTGAGGCGGCGTTCCGCGGCGCCGGGTGGAACGTCATCAAGGTGGTCTGGGGCAACGACTGGGATCCTCTGCTGGCGCAGGACGATCGCGGGCATCTCCGAAAACGCATGGGCGAGGTGGTGGACGGCTGGTTTCAAAAATACAGCGTGGAGTCGGGTGAATTTATCCGCAAGCATTTTTTCGGCGCTCACCCGGAGCTTCTTGAAATGGCGAAGGATTTGACGGATAAAAAACTTCAGCACATGCGGCGCGGCGGGCACGATTCCGAGAAAGTTTACTCCGCCTTCCACGCCGCGGTTAACCACAAGGGGTCGCCGACGGTCATCCTCGCCAAAACGATCAAGGGGTTCGGCCTGGGCGAGGCGGGCGAGGGCCGCAACATCACCCATCAGCAGAAAAAGCTGAATGAAAAGGAACTCAGGGAATTCCGCGACCGGTTCGGCATCCCCATCAGCGACTCGGAAATCGACGAGATGCCGTTTTTCAAGCCGCCGGACGACAGCCGCGAAATCCTTTACATCCATGAAAGAAGAAAAGCTCTCGGCGGCTACGTTCCCCAGCGCCGGGACGCGGCGGTTCCACTGAAAATCCCCGGGTTGCGGGAGTTCGAGGAGTTCTTCAAAGGTTCCGGAAACCGGCAAGTATCGACGACGATGGTCTTCGTGCAATTTTTCAGCCGGTTGCTGAGGAACAAGGAAATCGGCAAGTTCATCGTGCCCATCGTGCCGGACGAAGCCCGCACCTTCGGCATGGAATCGCTGTTTCGCCAGTACGGCATTTATGCCAGTCAGGGCCAGCTTTACGAGCCGGTGGATTCCGACCAGCTCCTCTATTACCGGGAGGCGCGGGACGGCCAGATTCTCGAGGAGGGCATCAATGAGGCGGGCGCCATGTCCTCCTTCATTTCCGCCGGCACCGCTTACTCGACGCACGGGATCGATATGATCCCGTTTTTCATTTTTTATTCCATGTTCGGGTTTCAGCGCGTCGGCGATTTGATTTGGGCCGCGGGCGACATGCGTACCAAAGGGTTTCTGCTGGGCGGCACCTCCGGACGCACGGCCCTGAACGGCGAGGGATTGCAACATCAGGACGGGCACAGCCACCTGCTAGCCTCGACGGTGCCTAACCTTCTGGCCTACGACCCGGCGTTTGCCTACGAGATTGTCGTGATCATTCAGGACGGACTGCGGCGGATGTATGAGGCGCGGGAGGATATTTTTTATTACATCACCCTGGGCAACGAAAATCATGCCATGCCCAAAATGCCCGCAGGCGTCGAGAAAGGAATCTTGCAGGGGTTGTACAAATATAAAGCGGGGAAAAGGAAAAAGCTCAAGGCCCATATTTTCGGTAGCGGCAGTCTGATACTGGAAGCCGTACGGGCGCAGAAAATTCTCGCCGAACGGTACGATGTCTCCGCCGACGTTTGGAGCGCCACCAGCTACAATGAACTGCGCCGGGACGCCATCCGGACGGACCGCTGGAACCGCCTGCACCCCCTCGAGGCTCCGCGGGTTCCTTACGTGCAGTCGGTTTTGAAAGATGAAGAAGGGCCCTGTGTCGCGGTTTCCGATTTCATGAAATCCGTTCCGGACCAGATCGCTCCCTGGGTTCCGGGCGGATTGGTCTCTCTCGGCACGGACGGATTTGGGCGCAGTGATTCGCGTCCGGCGTTGCGCCGGCATTTTGAGGTGGATGCCGAGTTTGTCACCGTCGCGGTTTTGCAGGCTCTGGCCCGGCGCGGCTGTGTGCCCAACCAACGGGTTCAGCAAGCAATTGACGACTTGGGGCTTGACCCGGATAAAGCAAGCCCCATGGCGTATTGAAGGAGAGCTTTGCATAAGTCGAGATTCTTTGCCGTCCCGGCGTCATGGGTCCTTTCTGGATTGCTTCGTCGGCGGAGCCGCCTCGCAATGACAAGCAAATATTATGCAAAAGACTCTTAAGGTCTCTTGTTGAAGGAGGCAGGTGAATCCTATGTCCCATGAAATCAAATTGCCGGCGTTGGGTGACGGCATCGACGGCGGCGACGTGGTGAATATTCTGGTCGAGCCGGGGAACGTGGTTAAAAAAGACGCCATTCTGCTGGAACTGGAAACCGAGAAGGCCGTGGTGGAGGTTCCCTCGCCGCGGGCGGGGCGTATCGGTAAAATCCATGTCCGCAACGGCGACAAGATTCAAGTGGGACAGGTCATGTTCAGCCTGGAGGAGGAAGAAGTCTCCGACTCCGGCGACGAGGCCAAACCTCCTTCGGTAAAACCTCCGGAGAAAAAGAAGGCAACAAAATCGGCAGGGGAGGGAACACCCGCGGTTTCGGAAAGTAAAACCCCGGAGGCTGTCGTCCGGTCGGCAAAGGACGGGCTCGTGTCGGATTTGTCCCGAGTTCCGGCGGGTCCGGCGGCCCGCGGGCTGGCGCGGGAGTTGGGAATCGACCTCACCCGCGTTTCCGGAACGGCGCGTGGGGGCAGGATCACCCTGGACGACGTCAAGGCATACGCCAGGCGTCGGCTGACTTTCCCCACGCAGGGTCCCCAGGCTCCGGAGTTACCCGATTTCTCGCAATGGGGAAAAATCGAGCGCAAGCCGTTGTCTTCGTTGCGCGCCAAAATAGCCGACCGGATGGGCGCCGCGTGGAATGCCGTGCCCCTGGTCGCGCAGTTTGACGAGGCGGATATCACCGAGCTGGAGGAGGTCAGGAAGAAAAACGCCGAATATGTGAAGAATCAGGGAGGCCGGTTGACGGTGACCGTTTTCGTCATCAAGGCCGTGGCGGCGGCCTTGAAAGCGTTTCCCCAGTTCAACGCCAGCCTCGACCTGGCCCGCGGCGAGATCGTTTACAAACATTACTGCAATGTCGGCGTGGCGGTGGATACGCCGTCGGGGTTGATCGTGCCGGTGATCAAGGATGTCGATAAAAAGAGCTTTCTCAAGCTGGCGGTGGAATTGAACGATCTGGCGCAACGCACCCGCGACCGCAAGGTCTCCCTGGAGGAACTGAGAGGCGGCAATATTTCCGTTTCCAACCTGGGGGGCATCGGCGGCACCGGGTTTGGGCCGTTGGTGATTCCTCCGGACGTGGCGGTGATCGGTTTGTCGCGTAGCGCCATCCGGCCGGTGTGGCGGGACAAGAGGTTCGAACCCCGGCTGGTGATGCCGTTTTGCGTTTCTTACGATCATCGCGTGATCGACGGCGCCGATGGCGCCCGCTTCGCCCGGTTTATCGCGCACGAATTGGAAAACTGCGAGGAATTGATGCTCGGAGGATAGGATGACCTCGAAAAACCTGCTGGTGTTGGGCGGCGGACCGGGAGGATACACCGCGGCCTTCCTGGCGGCGGACAAGGGAATGAAGGTGACGCTTGTCGATACCGAAAGCAAGCCGGGAGGCGTGTGTCTGCACCGGGGTTGCATTCCCTCCAAGGCGCTGTTGCATGTTGCCAGGCTCATCTCCGAGGCCCGGCAAGCCAGACAATGGGGAATCACTTTCTCCGAACCGGAAATCGACCTCGACGCTCTGCGAAAATGGAAAAACCAGGTCGTTGCCAAAATGGCCGGCGGCCTGGTCGCTCTCTGCAAAAAACGGGGAGTCGCTATTGTCACCGGACGAGGGGTTTTCAAGGACTCCCGTCACGTTGTGGTGGACGGCAAAAATTCTCTGGAATTTGATCGGGCTATCCTGGCCGTGGGGTCCAGTCCGATCATGCCCTCCGCGCTCCGCCACGACAGCCCGCTGATCATGGATTCCACGGGAGCCCTGGAAATGGAGGAGGTTCCCGAACGGCTTCTCATCGTCGGCGGCGGTTACATCGGACTGGAAATGGGCACGGTGTACGCCGCGCTGGGTAGCCGTGTGACGGTAGTGGAGATGATGGACGGGATTCTGCCGGGGATTGACCGCGACCTGGTGCGCCCTCTGCAAGCCCGGCTGAAAAAGGCGTTCGAGAATATCTTGCTCCAAACCGGCGTTGAGTCGCTGGAAGCCGGAACCGGCGAAGTCGTTGCCGGCCTCAAGAGCGAAACCGGTACCGTGCGGCAAACCTTTGACCGTGTACTGGTCTCGGTGGGCCGTGCGCCCAACAGCGGCGGAATCGGGCTGGAAAATACCGGCGTGCGGCTGGACGACCGGGGATTCGTCCGCGTAGACAAGCGTCAACGGACGGACGATTCGGGAATATACGCTATCGGCGACGTTGTCGGCGGCGCCATGCTGGCCCACAAGGCGTCGAGCGAGGCCAAGGTGGCGGTGGACGTTATGGCCGGCGAATCGGCGGAGTTCGACAACCGGGCCATTCCCGCGGTGGTTTTTACCGATCCGGAAATCGCCTGGTGCGGGCTTACCGAAACCGAGGCGCGCACCGCGGAGCGGGAAGTTCAAACGGCAAGTTTCCCCTGGGGGGCTTCGGGAAGGGCCACGACTCTGGACCGCAACGACGGGTTGACCAAGCTGGTGGTGGAACCGAAAACCGGCCGCATCCTTGGCGTC
This sequence comes from Nitrospinales bacterium, assembly GCA_046757665.1. GTDB lineage: Bacteria > Nitrospinota > Nitrospinia > Nitrospinales > JAJDAT01 > JBHHYO01. The sequence continues at coordinate 16,023 of JBHHYO010000039.1, read as the reverse complement.
GGTATTGTGGGCGCCGGGGCGGGAGAGTTGATTGCCGAAGCCGTCCTGGCGGTGGAGATGGGGGCGGTGGCGCGCGACCTCGCCCTGTCCATTCATCCGCATCCCACGCTTTCCGAAACGCTTATGGAAGCCGCCGAATTGCACATCGGCCATCCCGTGCACATTTTCAAAAAACGGGAGGAAACCGTTTGACGTGAATTTTAAGTCAAATGTCAATCACGTCGTCGTTACGGGCGCGCGGTGGCTGGTAGGGACGGCAAGCGCCGGGCGGGCTGGCCGGAGGGGCGGGTTTGCGGAACAGGTTCATGACAAGCAATACCAACCCTCCGCACAAGGCGACAAGAAATAACGTAAACGCGAACACGGCCAAAACCGAAAGGGCGGCCACGATGCCCAGGATCATCGCCGCTTTGGTTCGGAACGGCAGTTTCGCGCCGGGCTGGCCGATTTGATAAAAAAACATGCTGTTATCCTCCGGTTTCTATTTTTTGGGTCACTTAATATAATCGCATGAAACGCCGGGTTTGCGGTTATTTATTTCGTTCTCTCCCTTGGAGATTGTTTTGAAGCGTTGTTTTCTTTCTTAAAGCTATTTATAAGGATTTATTATGCAACCAGTTGATATTATTTATAATATTTTAAAAGAAAATCTGGGGGCCACCTACGTGAAAATTATTGACGAGAGCTATTTACATGCCGGGCACAAGGCCGCCGGCGGCGGCGGGCATTATAATCTCACGGTGGTTTCCCCCCGGTTTGAAAACGTCAGCCTGATCGACCAGCGCCGTCTGGTTTATGGGGCTCTGGATCAACAGATGAATGGCACGCCCAAATTGATCCATGCCCTGCAAATCAAAACCTTTACGCCGCAACAATGGGAAAAGATGAGTTAACGAAGTGTGGGAGCGGCATTGTATGGCATTTTTTCTCAGTCTTGCGAGTATTCCAGTTCCTCGCAGTTCTTGAGGTTCTCGGATTCGTTGAGTGCGCGGATACCTGCACTGCCAAACTGATTTTTATAAAGGTCCAGGCGGGCCAATCGCTTGCTCTCGCTGGAATCGGCGAAGGCCTTGGCGCCTTCGTCGCCGATGACGTTGCCGAACAGGGACAGATTGGTCAGCTTGGGAAAATTCCGCGATGTGGCTAAAATGACGGCGCCCTCATCGCCGATTTCATTGTGATTCAAGTTCAAGGTTTCCAGGTTGGAAAGAAAGGGCGAATTCGCCAGCGCCTCGACGCCCTCGTCGCAACACTGGTTTCCGGAGTAAACCAGGATTTTCACTTTGGCGAGAGCTTGTTTCGTGGCCAGTTCCATGGTGCCCCTGACCCCGACCATTTTTTCTTTCAAGGTCAGGATTTCGCCGTCGGGAGACAAATTTTCGCGGATCAAATCGTCGATTTTGCTCATAGTCGTTTATGGGTTCCATTTATGAAATTTCGTAGTTTTATTTTATCCTTGTCCGCGGTCAATGCAAACAAAAAAGCCGGTTCCGGGAGCCAGGCAAAGCTCCGGAACCGGCGAATGAATTGCTCCTGACGGTTAAAATCAGGAGCGTACGCTGTTAGAGTAGCGGGTCAAGAAACAAGCCTTCCTTTTTCCACCTTTCGATGTCTTCCTTGGTGGGGATGGGAGGGATGGGTTTTTTCTCCTTCCTTTTCTCCAAGGGATCGTGGAAGGTGCGGGCATAGGCTTCGGCCTTCCAGAGGTAATAATGGGGGAACGCCTTGCCCCAGGCGGCCATAGGTGTTCCGTCGATGCCGCGGGTCACGCGCCGGTACCACAGGGAATCGGGCCAGTCTTTCAGTGGCGCCTCGACGTGGTCGGGCATCTTCGTGGTGTCCTTGCGGTTGGGGTCGCGGAAATCAAAAGCTCCGGTCATGAGCGGAATGCCTTCTTTGCCGTGGCAGACGGAGCAGTTCAGGGGTTGGGTGGCTTCTTCGACGCCTTCAAAGACTTTTTGGCCTTCCGCAATGATTTTGGGATCGTCCCACCAAGTCCACTGGTTGCCCAGTTTGCCTTCGACGGGAATATGTTCCGGGTCCCGCAGGGTTTTCAAATAGGAGACCAGGGCGTTGAGTTCGTCCTCGCTCAGGTCTTCACCATAATAAGTGGGCATGGCTTTTTTGGACTTGGGATCATCGAATCCGGGCGCCTGGTCCTTGCGCGGCTCAAGGATTTGCTCCTTGATGTACTCTTCCGAGTACAGGCCGATCTGTCGGGTGCCGAGATTTGGTCCGCGGTCGGAGTTGCCTTCCCAGAACACCTTGTGGCAGTTGAAGCATTTGTTTTCCTCGAAAACCGATCGTCCCGCGGCGATGACCTCCGGACCGGCGAGTCCGGAAAGTTTGACCGGGGGTTTGTTGAGTTTTTCCAGTTCAACGGCCGGATCAAATTGCGGCAGTTGCTGGGTAACTGTGATAAATATGCCGGAAGCCAGGGCGTAGGTGGACAGCAGGCGGAATGTTTTCCTTCCCGCCCCTTTTTCAGGTTTTAAGGTAGGGAGGTCTAAAAGAATGAAAAAAACCAACCCGACAAATGCAAAAATAACGAACTCGATTTGCCACCAAATGGGAAACCCGAGCTTTCCCGCCACAAACCATATGGTTACGGAAAGCACCAGAAAAAAGGGAATCTTGAATTTAATGTTTTCGAGGAAGCTTTTACCTTCCATAGTAAGAACTCTCCAAAATCGATTTGTTATTCAGCCATCTGCGGCGCGGCCTGGGGCGGTTGCTTCGCTTTTTCCTTAACGCTTTTGGGATATTTGATCCCCAGCCAGACGATGGCGGTCATGATGATGAAAAAGGCCCAGACGATTTCAGTCACCTGCATTCCCGCGTTGGCAAGAGTGGGCGCGAATTTGTCCGGGGTGATGTCCTTGAATACTCTGTAAATATGCCAGTTCATTCTGGATAGCTCGCGGATGGTTCCCATCCAGCTCAACAGCCAGATGTCGCTGAAGCCAAGAAAAATAAGGACGTAAATTCCCAGGGGATTGATTTTCCCGTAATGCACCTTGCCGGTTTTCGTGGCGATGGTGTAAAAGATGTAATTGATGAAAGTAACTGTGACCAGGGCGAACGCGGCAGTGTTTTTGGATATCATCAACGCCATGACGGCCAGATGTTCCGGAAGCACCATCTCGGGATTCATTTGCGGTTCGGGAATCATGGTTGCGAAAAACCGTCGCGGCGTGAACCAGATCGCCGCGGCAATGACGATCAACACAAAACCGACTTTCATGAAGGGGAAAAACCGCTGGGCATTCTCAATGCGCTTCATACTGACCCACATATAGACATTGCTGGCGCTGAACATGGTTCCTACCAGCAGTCCCTGGACCAGCATGAACATCGACTCGCGGTCGGACATGATATACATGCCGATGGTGGCGTCGTATTGATAAATCTCCCTGACGAAAATGTAACCCATGGCGGGCAGGGGAATCATGATAGCGACGCCGATAATGTTGCCCGTGTAACCGACCCAGTCATAGTATTCTTTTTCTTTTGGGTCGGAGGACCACAGGTACATATAGGCTCCAATGATGCCGACCAGGTATCCGCCGAAAGTACCGTTGCCCACCAGCCGGTGGTAATTCAGCGGCATCCATGTGGCGGTTGCGATCTTGTCCCATTCGCTCATGCTGGGCAACATGTCAATCGGCTTCGGCGGGGTTTGCATCAAGGTTGCCGGACCGTCCAGGGCGCACAACAGGGTCAGGCCCAGAATATTCAATACCACGCCGCAAACGATGTGGCGGCCTTTCTTGTTTTGCAGATTAAGAGGCTCCCACGAGTACACGTAAACGTACATCACGATGGTTTCAAGGATGAAAAGCGTGGGGTACGCGATCATGAACAGGACCGGATAAAGCGATACCAGATAGCTTATGAAGTCCCGGTAAGCGACCAGCATGACCAGCAGGAACAGTCCGCCGGTGAGGGCCGTAAAACTGTAACAGATGCCGATGACCTTGGTGACCTCGTGAGCCAGCCTTTCAAACTTAAAATCGGCCTTGGCGAACATGATGCCGTTGGAAAGGATTCCGCCGACGATCCCGTTGACGAGAGCCAGAATGTATCCGGACATATGGCCTTCCACCAGGGACGCGGCGAAAATCAAGCCCGTTATGCCGCCGATCGCCGCGGAAACCTTGGTATTCGTCGCCTTGTGGAAGTAGTTCAGGAAACTGACGACAAGGGCTCCGAAGGAACAGGCCCATAATCCGAAGAGAACGCCGTGGTGGATGTCGAGGATGATTTCGCCGGTGATGCCGATGACGACCCCGATCAATACGCCGAGGAAAACATTCGAGAGAATAATGGATTTGCGGACTCCCTGGGTTCGGGGAGCGCCCATGACCTCCATGATGACGACGAACATGGGACAGCCCAGGATGAAGGAGGCAAATAAGATGTGCATTTGCGCGGCCCACCAGGTAGCGTGCCGATTGCCGATTCCCGGAAAGATGAACGTGTCCACTTTCTGGTCCTGGGCGATGCCGACATCGTATTTCCAGGCATCCGGGTCTTCTTCCTCCCCGGCCTCTCCCTCGCCGCCCTCTTCATCTTCGCCTTCTTCTTCATCGTCGGCGGCAAATTCATCGTCCCCGGCAAATTCCTCATCGCCCACGACCTCTTCATCCCCGGCGAACTCATCTCCTGCAAACTCTTCCCCGGCGAACTCTTCGTCTCCGGCGAATTCGTCGGTGGCGGCGTCTTCCACGGCTGTTTCAGTTTCGGCGGCGCCTGTCGCTTCCTCCCCGGAAAATTCTTCCTCGAAAAATTCCTCTTCTCCGGCAAATTCCTCGGCTGTTTCGCCCCCTTCCTCCTGGGCGAGGGCGGCAACGGGGCCAAGGTTCACCACCTTTAAAAAAGCCGGCGACAGGGTTGCGGGCAGAGCGATTAGGCTCAGGAAGAAGGCGAGGAAAGAGGCTGTGACCAGCTTAAAACAAAACGTTTTTTTTCGGCAAAATCCGGGCCTGGCCATCAGGGGGGCTCCTCACGTGCTGAAAGCCTTACAGGTTTCAGCAAAAAAGCGGGTTAATCATTTTTAAATCCGCCCAAAAAATGGCGTTGGGTTTGCTTGATTTTATAATACGAGGCGATCGGTATTACACGTTTTCGACCTTCCGGAAATCTTCTTAAACGGATCATATCCGGAAAGAACGTAAGAGATATCACAGGGGTTTTTCCAAGTCAAGAAAATTATAAATCCCCATATTAAAGGGCTTGTAGCCTTCTTTCAGCGGCAAACCCCGTTTGCTTTATTGCGTTCAGGCTGACCCGGCCTAGGAAAATTCTTATCCGGGCGGCAAAAATTCTTTTCAATCGGTTTTTGTTGTCGATTCCGTGCGCCGGGCTTCAATCGGCATAATCAGCAACCCGAATCCCATGGACAGAAAAAAAATCGACAGGAGACCGGTAAATATTTGCGGCCATTCGGAGGATACATATTTTATGGCCCAAACGAAAAGAAAGCCGCCCAGGACCATCAATGTCAAGCCGATTAAACGGTATTTCCAGGGTCTCATGGCTGGGGTTCTTCGATAGTTTTCTGCTTGCGCGCAATCAGGATAAGATTGCGAATGTAAATAAAGGAGCCTACGCTCTGGCCCAGAATGAAAACGGGGTCCTGTTTGTGAATCGCATAGCTCAACAAAATGGCGCTTCCTCCAATACTACAGTACCAGAAGGCAATGGGTATGGTGCTTTCACCGCGTTTTTCCGATACCAGCCACTGGATGAGAAACCGCATAAAAAAAAATGTCTGGCCGACAAAGCCGATAATTAACCAGTGGGTTGTGGTCATTTAGTCCCCCGAGCAAATTTGGTAGTTCAGCCGCCGCTTTTTCATCCACCGGATAGCCAAAAGGTCCATAAATGAACTGAGCAGACGGTTTCTGATATTATATTTCGATACTCCGTGGCGGCGAGGATAATGATTGACTTTGGTCTCGGTAACCTTGAATCCGCGCATTTTTACCAGCGTGGGAAAAAACCGGTGCATGCCGTTATAAAGCTTCAGGTCCCGCAAACACTCCCTGCGAAACGCCTTCAGCGAGCAACCGGTGTCGGCAATGTTTTCCTCGCTCAGCCGGTTGCGCACCGCGTTGGCGATTTTTGATGAAACCTTTTTGATCCACGGGTCGTTGCGCCTGTGCCGCCAGCCGCATACCATATCGTATTCGCCGATTTTTTCAAGCAATAAGGGGATGTCGGCTGGATTGTTTTGCAGGTCGGCATCCAGGGTCACCACCACCTCGCCCCGGGCGGCTTTGAAACCGGCGTCGAACGCGGCGGTTTGTCCCGCGTTGGCCCGAAATTGGATCAGGCGTATGTGCGGGTTGATACTCTTTAAGCATCGGATCACCTCGGCGCCGCCGTCCTGACTGCCGTCGTCGATGAAAATGATTTCATAGCTCCGGCGCAACTTTTCAAGATGTTTCTGCAACTCCTCTTCCAGGTCAACCAGGTTTTCCCTTTCGTTGTATAAAGGGATAACGATGGAGAGATCAGGCGAGTCCGATTGTTTGCCGATGGGTTCCATGGCGATTTGATAAAGTCCGTTGCTAATTGGCGGACGCCGTGTCGAAAGACCGCGCCGCCAGTTGCCCGCACGCGCCCAGAATGTCCGTACCCCGGTTTTTGCGGATGAAAACGGAAAAGTTCCTCGCAAGCAGGTACTCGTGGAAAAACAAAACCGTTTCTTCCGATGGCGGACGGTACGCCACCCCATCGAAATCGTTGAAGGGGATCAGGTTGATCTTGCAACGAATTCCCCGTAACAGTTTCGCCAGGCGGACGGCGTCTTCCCGGCTGTCGTTGACGCCCTCGATCAAAACATATTCAAACGTAATCCGGCGCGTTGGTTTCAAGGGATAGTCGCGCAGACAGCGCAAAAGCTCCTCCAGCGAATGTTTTTTGTTGATCGGCATGATCCGGGTGCGCGTCGCCTCCTCGGTGGCGTTCAGGGAAACGGCAAGATTGACATGCAGATTCTCCCCGGCAAACCGCCGGATTTTGTCGACCAGGCCCGAAGTCGATAATGTTATTTTCCGGGTCGATATCTTCATGGCGTGCGGGGAAACCATCAAGCCGACGGCTCGGACCACCTCGTCGTAATTGTCGAGCGGCTCGCCCATGCCCATGATCACGATGTTGGAAGGCCTCTGCTCCTCCGGCAAATCTTCGTTGACCGCGATGATCTGGCCGACGATCTCCGCCGAACTCAGGTTTCTCTTGAGCCCCATCCGCCCCGTCAGGCAGAAGGAGCAGGCCAGCCGGCATCCCACCTGCGTGGAAATGCACAGCGTGTCCCGGTTTTCCGACGGCATCCAGACGCTTTCGATCGTCGATCCGTCCGCCAGCTCGAAAAGATATTTTATGGAGCCGTCCCGCGACCGGGTTTTATTGCGGATTGCCGGCAGGGCGAAACAAAAATGCTCCTTCAACCGGTTTCGCAAGTCCTTCGACAGGTTGCTCATGAGGTCGAAATCCCTCGCCCCATGGTGGTAAACCCATGTCAATATCTGGCAGGTGCGATAAGGCTTTTCCCGCCAATCGGACAATATCCGTTGCAGTTGTTTTTCGGAGTAACCGATCAGGTTGTTCATGATAATCCGGTGGTGAAAAAAATCCGGCGAACCCGGAAAATTTTGCCGACCCCTTGCGTTTTTATGAAAAATCCTTCAAGCTTTAACCACAAAAAAATCAACACACTATTTTGATCAATCGGTGTTTCGCGGATTTGGCATAAATCATGTATCCTGAAATTTCGATGCGCATTCCCGACTGCTACAGAGCGTTGAACATCCCTCGAGGTGCGGGTTGGGATGAGGTAAAAAAAGCCTACCGCGTCCTGGCGCGGCGTTACCATCCCGATATGAACCGGGGCAATCCGGCCCACGAAGCCCGCTTCAAAACAATCTCCCAAGCTTACAATAAATTGGACCGCCATTACAAGGCGCTTCAAACCGGGCGCGCGGTTCGCCATCCCGCCGCGCCGGGCATGGCGGCAAGGAATCCAGGCGGACTTTTCAATACGTTGCAACGGGTGGTTGAAAACTGTGTGCCCGAGAAAACCCGCCAGCGGTTTCAAGAATGGGCAGAGCGCATGAAGCAGAATCTGTTCGAGTTCGAGAGAAAAGCCTTTCTCCTGGATGTCGAAAAAGCCGTCACCCTGGACGCCGGAGCCGCCGCCACCGGCGGCACGATCAAAGTGCGAACGCCCTCCGAGAGCTTTCGAGTCAAAATCCCCGCCACCACGCAGAATCCGATCGAACTCCTGCTCTCCGAAAAAGGCGGCAAAAGTTTCATTAAAGGGCGGCGCGGCGACTTGCTCCTGAAGATCCGCGTGGTCCCGGGAGGAGTCATCAGCCCCGGAACCACGAATTTCTTCTATGAAATGACGGTGCCCCGGGAAGACATCGGCAATGGCCGGGTGCTGACCCTGAACACCATTCAGGGCGCGATCAAATTTTTCGTTCCCAGGGGAACCCGCGACGGACAGACCTTTGTCCTGAAAGCAAAACCCGCCGGCCCGCCGGTACTGCAAATCAACCACGTTCTCACCCTCCATCTGGTTTAGCCGGGCGGCCGGGCGCCTTGAACCCCACGCCTGACCGAGCAGTCCATATCCGTTAATCCAACCCCCTTGTTTCAAATAAGTTGAGCGAATCCAGGTTTTCAAAAACCCTGACCGGGCCGGTTTTTACGAAAAAAAAATTTTTGAAAAACGAGGAACGAAATAGTCTAAATGTCAGCCTGCAAAGACGACAACCCCTTGTTATGCAACCGGTTCTCCAACTCTCCCGTCAGGTAAAAAATGACCGGATTTTGCGGAAAAACCGTCCTCGAAAAAGCTTTAAAAATATTATTATAATATATTGATATTAAAAGATATTTTTGTTTCATATTTTCCCATGCCGAACCCCGCCGTTTGAAGATTAAAATTTACCATGCCGAAATCACCGCAAAGGCGCAGAGGGCGCAAAGAAAAGAAAAAATCTAACCACCGATGTACACAGATGAACACAGAAAAACCCCATTTGAAATTTGCTCTCCTTCTGGAAGGGGGCTGGGGGGCTTTTTCCTTTGCGCCCTTGGCGCCTTTGCGGTTTAAAGCTTTTTCCGGTCTCCCGCCTCCGGCCTCCGTTTTTATCCCTTACATATAGCGTGGAGTGCAGGTATGCGCTGGCGGAAGCCCTTTCGACCCGGCAGGTTGAAAGGCGGCAGGGGGTAGGTGTTGGTTCAAGACGAAATTTTCCTCTTGCGGACCGGCAAACCCGAAAGCGTATAATGATGTGGCGGCGGAAACACCGCCAACTCCGCGACAGGTTTCAATAAATTCTTTCGATTGAGGACGTTTACATGACGCAAGAAAAGGACACATTTTTTACGCGCTATCTGTTGATTCTTGGGTTTGCCCTGGCGCTCCCTCTTTTTGCTATCAGCGCGGCCGGGGAGGACCTGGCCGTCCTGGCCGCCGCCGGCGACAAGGCATGGGCCGACAAAAAATTCTCCGAGGCGGAACGCGCCTTCGAGCGCGCCCTGGCATTGGAGCCGGATAACCCGCGCATTTTGAAATCCCTGGCGGAAGTGAAAATCAAGCTGGGAAAATTCAGCGAGGCCAAGGTCTTTGTTGACCGTATTCTGGCAATGCCCGTCGCCCATGGCCGCAACGTGCTGGTATTCGAGAAGGGCCAGGCCGAGCCTCTGGAAGCCGAGCTGGTGGACGAAACCGTGGTCGCCCCGGAAAGCGGCAAAAACAATATGAAAAATTACCTCGACTTGAAATTGACCGAGCCCATCCCTCACTACCGCCTGTTTTTTAAAAAGTCGGGGAAAATGAAACTCGTCCCCCAGTACCAGGTGCGGATAAAATACGTCGGCGTTCTGCGGACGACATACGAGCGGGTAAGAGAACTCAAGGCGGTTGTCAATAAAGGCATCATCGCCGCTTCCCAGCAGTCCGCCCCGATAGAAAAGGTCGCCATTCCGGGCGGATGCTATCTCATGGGCAGTGCATCGGGCAGTCCGGACGAGCAACCCGCGCATGAGGTTTGCGTCGCCTCGTTCCTCATGGACAAGCACGAAGTCACCCAAAGGGCTTTTCAGTTGATGATGGAGTCCAATCCGTCGCAAAACCCCGGACCCGACCTGCCGGTGGACAGCGTGACCTGGGACGAGGCCGATGCTTTTTGCAAAAAATCGGGCAAGCGCCTGCCCACGGAAGCCGAATGGGAATACGCGGCGCGCGCCGGTTCGGTTAGCAATTATTATTGGGGAGACGGCATCGACGGCAAGTACGCCAACTTTTGCGACAGCGCCTGCGAATTGAATGTGCGGGTAGCGACCGCGACCGACGGCTTTCCGCGCACCGCGCCGGTGGGGTCATTCACCGCCAACGCCTTCGGACTTCACGACATGGCGGGCAACGTGGGCGAGTGGGTGGCGGACTGGATGGACGAGCATTATTACCGGTTCAGCCCCAGGGAAAATCCCAAAGGACCGCCGCCGACGGAGGCAAAAGGCATTCGCGGCGGCGGCTGGAACACCGGCCCCGGCGAACTGCGCTCCGCCAACCGCAGTGGGCTCTGGCACGACCTGCGCGCCGAGGGCGTCGGCTTCCGTTGCGCCGCCGACTCCTGAGCGTATATTTCAGGTAGAATTTATTCCTCTTCAAAAATCAGAGCGCCCAGCTTTCCCAGGACCTCGCTCATAGCCTTCCTGGGAGCCTTTGATTTATACCGTGCCTTGCGAACACGCCAATCCACGCTTTTAATTTGATCGACCAAAACGCACCCGCCGCCGTATTTAGGCGGAAGGTTCACGGCGAAAGGATAGTTTTTAACCTTGGATGTGATAGGGCAGGCGATCACCAACCCGGTTTTTTCATTGAAGATTTTTGGAGAGATAACCAGGGCGGGCCGGTGTCCCGCTTGCTCATGCCCTGCCTGAGGAGTGAAATTAAGCCAGATAATATGTTCTCGCTCGGGGACGTATTTCTTTTTTGCTACCATACCTCCTTGCCCTCGGGCTTGCCGAAATCCATCTCCCCGTAAGCGTTATCGGAGGATATTTGATCCACCAGGTCTCTGAGGGAATACCGTTTCAGAGGTTTGATAACCAGTTGTCCTTTCTCAACGACTATTTTGACTTTAGTTCCATTATCCAGCCCAACCGCTCTGGCATAAGCTTTCGGGATTCTTAATCCAAGACTGTTTCCCCACGCGCCGATCATGGAATCCATGACACCTCACCTTTCCTTTAAAAACAATTTAGATATACATAGTATATACGTACAAAATAAAATTTCAAGCGCACTGAATAAAAAAAGCGGCTAAAACAGTTGCTTAAATCTCCTTCACAAATGCGCGTTGTGCGCCAGGGCGAGGGTAAGGTATTTGCCGCGCTCCTCGAAAAGGATGCGGCGGCGTTGCAGGTCGGCGAGAGTGGTTTCCAGTTCGCCGGGGGGCGTGTTTTTGCCGGTGGTTTCTTCGATATACTTCTGGATTTGCGCCGCGGTTCTGGGATTTTCGTTGCAGAACAAAATGGTGTGGGCGGCGGCGCCTTCGTATCGCGTTTTTGTCGGCGCGCCTTGCGGCCGGCCGTCGTACACGGCGACGAAATCCACCGACTTCGTGAAAAACAGAAACGGCGTCTGCTCCGATTGATGCCGCCGTTTCCATTCCTCCACCTCTTGTTTTAATTCCCCGCTCAACTGGGGATCGACCCCGCCGGCGGTCTCAAATTCATAGTCGTAGGCGACTTTCATCAGTTCGATATCCGCCGAATCGTACACATACGCATAGGCCTCCCCGGGGCCGGTGATGGTGATGCCGTAATCGCCGGGCCGGGTGAAGTAGGGGCTGAACCGTTCCAGCCAGAGCGTCCCCACGCCGAGAGGCGGCTGGAGATGATGCAGGGATTTGATGATGTCGATTTGCCGGCGGTAGTCCTCGTCCGTTTCCCCCGGAAACCCCGTCAGGATGTTCCAGGTGACTTCTATCCCGTAGTACAACGCCAGTTTCAGGCACAGGATGTTTTGCATGGGCCGCACGCCCTTGTCCATTTCCAGCAACTGGTTGGCGCTGAAACTCTCGATCCCCGGTTGAATGACGGTCGCGCCACCCTGTGCCAGCGTTTTGATCTGCTTGCCGGTCAGATTACTTTTCACTTCAAGAAAAAACTCGAGGTCGTAGTTTTCCCGGGCGAATTTCCCGAATACGCCCTCGATGTATTTCATCTCCAGAATATTATCGACGATGCGGAAGCGGAACGTGTCGTATCGCCTGGACAGGCAGGCGATCTCGGCCTGGACCTGCTCCATCGACTTGCAACGGAACTTCATGGTGAAGGCGTTCAAGCCGCAGAAAGTACAATGATGCTTTTCACCCCACCAGCAACCGCGGGCGGTTTCGTAAAGGATGATGGGATTGTCCAGCAGGGACGAGGCGGGGTCGATTTGCCGCAGTTGCTCGAAATAGTCGTCGTAATCGGGTACGCCGTACTTGTCGAATGCCGTGAAAATCGACTGCTCGGATTCGTAAACGACTTCGCTGTCGCGGCGGTGCGCCACTCCCCCGGGGATGTCGGTTCCGCGTTCGACGGCTTCCAGCAGGCCGGGCAGTACCGGCTCCGCCTCGCCGGGCACGACGTAGTCGATCCACGGAAAGACCCGGAAATATTCCAGCCCCATTTCCGATTCGAAATTGGAGCCGCCGAAAAGTATTTTGACGCCGGGATGCCTTTCCTTTATCAGTTTGGCCAGCGTCAAGCTGGCGAGGTTCTGGTTGAAGGTGGAGGTGAAGCCGACCACGCCGTACTCTCCCCAGTCGAAAGCCTCGGCGGCCCATCGGAGAAACTCCGGCGCCAACCGGGTCTTGACGCTCGTCAGAAAGTCCGCGGGGCGGCCGACCGATTCGCAAATCCGCCGAAGGTGAGCCGCGTAATGGACGGGGTACTCCCGGTTTTTCGGCGCATCGCCGAACAGCAATTCGGAGAACAGCCATTCGCCGACCAAAAACCGTTCCTCGCAGAGTTTGTTGTAAACCGGCAGTTCGAGCTGGTGAGCGAAATGCAGGAGCAGATGAAAACTCTTCACCTCCCAACCGTGGGTTTTCAGGAGGGTGGAGAGCGTCCCCAACTGGATCGAGGGGTAGATATGGAAGCCAAACGGCATGTTGACCAGGGCGATACGCATACCCGTATGGTAGCAGGTGTCCGCGCCCGGCTCCCAGGGAAAAATAAAAATGTTGGCCGTGAAATAGTGGCGCGGGTTTTTATGCCTCGCGCAATTGCGATTTCAGGATTTTGCCCGTGGCGGTTTTGGGAAGCGCCTCGTAAAGCTGAACAATATCCGGAGCCATGAAGGCGGGCAGGTGCTTTCGGCAATAGCCTTTCAGGTCCTGTTGCGTGGCGGAGCCGCCGGGCCGGAGAACGATGCAGGCCTTGACCTGCTCTCCCTTGCGCTGGTGGGGAACACCGACTACGGCAACCTCCATCACCTCCGGGTGGTTTAATAAAGCGTTTTCGATAGCCAGCGGCGAGACGTTTTCCCCGGCGCGGATGATGAGGTCTTTTTTTCTGCCGGCGGAGATGAAGAGGCGGTTGCGGTCGTCGAGGTGACCCAGGTCGCCGGTTTTCAACCAGCCGTCCGGGCTCAGGATTTCCCGGGTTTCCCGCGGACGGTTCCAGTAGCCTTTCATGACCGTGGGGCCGCGCACCTGGATTTCTCCCACCTGGCCCCGCTCGACCGGACTGCCGGCGTCGTCAACGATTTTGATCTCCACATTGGAAAGAACGTAGCCTACCGAACCGGGAACGCTTCCCTCCGACGTCTTGTTGACGGCGATGACCGGAGACGTTTCCGTGAGCCCGTAGCCCTCGATCACCGTCACGCCCAGGGTTTTCTCGACCTTTTTCAACAGCGTCTCCGGCAGTGACGCGCCGCCGGATATGCACAGCCGCAGGGAGGAGACGTCGTAGCCGCCGCGTGAATACAAATCGATCAGGAAAGCGTAAATGGTCGGCACCAGAGGCAGTACGGTGGCCCGATGCCGGGCGATCTCGGCAAGTATGGTTTTCGGGGCGAACTGCCGCAACAGGATCAGGCAACCGCCGACCCGGACCAGGGTCATCGCCATGATGTTGCCGAAAGAGTGGAAGAGAGGCAGGGCGACGATGCAATGCTCTTCGGCGCCCAACTGCAAGTAATCCAGGAACGCCCCCGTGTTCAGATAAAATTGCGACTCATCCAGCATCACCCCCTTGGGCCGCGCCGTGGTGCCGGAAGTGTACAAAATCGCATCCGGAATGCCGGGAGCCCGGACATGCGCCTTTAAACCGTTCCGCCGGTCCGCGTTGCCGATAAAATCCGCGAATCCGATCGCGCCGTCGCCGAGCAGGCCGGTATCCGCGCACTTGCCCGCCAGAATCTTGTGCCGGAACAATTGAAAAAACGGCGCGGTCTCAGGTTTCACAAAGACCCCGTCCACCAGCAGGGTGTCGATTTTCGCGTCCTGAACGATAAAGGCAAGGTCCCGCGGCGTCAACAGCGGATTCAAGGGAATAAAGGGAACGCCCTTGAGAAGAGCGGCGAACACGGCGACCAGGTTTTCCGTCTGGTTCAGGCATAAAATCCCCAGCTTGCTTTCCGGAGACAGGGTCAAACCGCCCAGCGCGCCGGAAAACTTTTCCACCTGCTCCAGCAATTGCCGGTAAGTGAGAGTAGTTTCCCCGTCGATCACCGCCGCCTTGTCCGGCGTCTTTTCCGCATGACTCCTGATCGAATCGTAAAAATATCTCGTCATTTTCCCCCCTGGTTTTTTCGTTTCCAGCGGGAATAAAATCCGCTGGGCAGGTTGAGGCCGGAGGCGGTGTCGTGGATATACATTTCGTCCGATTCCAGAGTTCCGCTTCCCGGCTCCACCAGGTAGGTCAGGAGCATGTTTTCCAGTGTCAGCGCGGAAAACCCCGGCGTGTGGGTGCTGATGAGAAGAAAACGCGGCTTTGCCGAGAGTACCGACCGGCAAAGCGTCATGAGTTCCGGGAGGTTCTTTTCGATTTTCCAGACTTCCTTTTTGGCGCCGCGTCCGAAGGTGGGCGGGTCCATGATAATGCCGTCGTAACGGGTGCCGCGCCGGCGCTCGCGTTTGAGGAATTTCAGCACGTCATCGACGATCCAGCGCACGGGCCGGTCGTCCAGGCCGGACAATTCCAGATTGCGCCGCGCCCAGGTCACGGACGGACGGGAAGCGTCCACATGGGTGACACGCGCCCCGGCGGACGCCGCCGCCAGCGTGCCCGCGCCGGTGTACCCGAATATGTTGAGCACGTTCACATTCCGGCCTTGGCGGATACGATCCTGAATCCACAGCCAGTTTGACGCCTGCTCGGGAAATAACCCGATATGCCCGAAACCCGTCGGATTGATTTTGAACTCCAGCTCCGCGAAACGAATCGTCCATCCCATTGACGGCAGGCCGGCGTGAAAGGTCCATTCCCCTCCCGATTGTTTTTCCTTGAAGTATCGGTACTCGGCTTCCGCTTCCTGCCATTCCTTCTCGGCAAGCCGGTTGGGCCAGATGGCCTGGGGCGCGGGGCGAATCACGCGGTGCGGCCCCAACTGCTCCAGTTTGCGAAAGTTACCCGTGTCCAACAGACAATAATCGAAATTTTTCGGCAGTCGCAATGCGCTGGAGCGTTTTAAAATTCCGGAAGGCCGGTTCATGGTTCGATTCGATTCCGCGGCGGGTGTGGGGATTTTCCGCTCTTGGCCGGGGCTGAGCGGATCACGTTGTTTGCCGGAGATTATAGCAGATATCCATTTTGGAGCGGAGCGGAAACCCGCGGCCAGTGCTTCGCTACAAAGTTCGCGTTTGAAGTTCACGCTTCAACGGGCTCAGCGTGACAATCATTTTGTCGGCCTGAGCCTGTCGAAGAGCGATTTTTGCAATGAAGCACTAGTACTTAATTGCGTAATTTAGAGTATTTTTTATAAAGTTGTTTTTGAGT
>JBHHYO010000038.1:0-25061 GCA_046757665.1 Nitrospinales bacterium | reverse complement strand
GGCTGTGATTCGTTCCTAATTGCATATGCTTTGGCATCGAAAAAGGGGCGGTGTGTTGTGACAACAGAAGTTTCCAAACCGAATAGGCAACGGGCAAATCGCCACGTACCCGATGTGTGCGATGAGCTTGGTGTGGCTTGGTGTGATACGTTCGAATTTCTCCGCGCCTTGAACTTTAGTACAAATTGGGAAGCCGATAGCTGAATTAAGAAAAAGGGGAAGTTCCGTTCTCCGTGTGACTGCAAGTTATCGCAGGGAGCAGGGGGCGGGTGAGCCCTCGGTGGGGAAAAGGCGTTGCGTTGGGGCGCGGGCGGGGCTAGACTGGGCGTATGCAAGAGCCCTTTGAACCGTTGAAGAATCGACTGCGGCAAATTTGCGAGCGGCTCGACCCGGAGGAGAAAAATTATTTCGCGCCGCTGATCGAAAAGTTCTCCGGCTCCACGTCGGAGTTTCAGCGCATCATGCGCGACCTGGGCAAGTTCGGCGGCAAAATCGGCGACGGTTCGAAATTCGAGGTTTACCGGGAAATCCAGCACCTGTTCGACGACGGGTGCCGGAAGAAATAAGCGTTCCATGAGCGGACAGGCGGCGCATATCATTGTGCGCGGACGGGTGCAGGGCGTATTTTTCCGCGTCAGCACGCAGTCCGTGGCCGACGACCTGCGGTTGGCGGGCTGGGTGAGAAACTGCGCCGACGGCTCGGTGGAAATTCACGCCGAGGGCGACGCGCAAGCGGTGGACCGCCTCATCGAATGGTGCCGCCAGGGGCCGCCCTCAGCCTCGGTCTCCGGTGTCGATGTGGAGTGGGTTGCCGTCCGGGGAATGAAGGATTTCCGGGTCCGGTAGCGGCTTTCGGGAGCGCACAAGGGGGTACGGGAAGTGGTGTCCCACCGTGATCGTCATTGCGAGTCGGCGAAGCCGACGAAGCAATCCAGAAAGGACCCATTCCTACCGGGCGTGGCCCGGCTGGATCGCCACGCCGCCGGTGGCGGCTCGCGATGACGCCGGGGCGACGAGGACTCGACTTATGCAAAGGTCTCTTACTGTTTTGGGGAGTCCGCCAGGGTCACTTCCACGTCCAGGTCCTGGCCGCCGCGGCGCAGGGTGAGGGTGGCGCGGCCGCCGATCTGCTTTAACTGCAACCGGTCAACCAGGTCGTCCTGGTCGATGATTTTTCGTCCGTCCAGCCGGATGAGGACATCGTCTTTTTGAATGCCCGCCCGGTCGGCGTTGGAATCTTTTCCGACCTGCCTGACGAGCAGGCCCTCGTCCAGTTCCTGGAGAAAAATGCCCAGCTTGATGCGGTTCGGCGGCAGGACCCGGTACGATATTTTCCACGCGAAGTCTCCGGCGTACAGCGGAATGGGAACGTTTTTCACTTCCATTTTGCGGTCTTGCAGTTCGTCGGGCACGTGGGTCACGGTGGGCAGGACGATGGAGTAATCGTGCGGAACGCGGCGGAAAGCCCGCTTGGGGATGCCAAACCCGTATTGCACATGAAAGCCGCCGGTCAGCACGACGATTTTCCAGGCGCGGAAGTCGTCGTTTTTCAGGAACCGGGCGACGGTCTCCGCCATGGTTTCCTCCCACAGAACCAGCATCCGATAGGGGCCGGAGGTGCCGGCAACCCCGCCCTCATGCCCGCCGAATACCGCCATCGTATGGGCCTTGTGGTAAACGTCGTCCAGGTCCATTTCCGGAAAAACGCTCCGGGCGTCGGGGATGTCCAGGCCGTCCTTGCGTAGCCGGTCCTGGGTTTTCAGGGTCGATTTGAGGCCCAGCAACGGCAGTCGGTTGGCTTTCAAATATTCGAAAATCGGCCGGTAGGCCTTGTAACCCCGCCCCCAGTGCCGTCGGAAAAGTTTTTTGAAGTCCCGGTCGGATAACGCGCCGTCATGCCAGCGGTCCAGACCGGTTTGCGCGGAGCGGCGAAACATTTCCATGCCCACGGCAACGCGCCCGGGAAATTTCTCGTTCAGGCGCCGGATGATTTCCAGTTGCACCCGATGCGCTTCCAGGTTGTCGTGCGTTTCGCCGACGTAAATGACGCGCGAGCCCGACAGGACGTCAATCAGTTGATCGACCGTAACCGGGACGCCGGTGGGCAGGTGGATGATCTGGTTATCCTCGACCTCCGCCAGGTTCACGTAGGGAGAGCCGGAGTTGGGCACCGCGGAGGTTTGCGCGGCGCCGGTCTCAATACCAAACAGGACCGGAAAGCCGAGCAGGAACAGTAACAGGCTTCGTAATGTGGCATTCATGGCATGATCCTCCCGCGCCGCGGGACATTCGAGGCGGTTTTCCGAATCCGGAGTTCGGCCTTATTTTAACCGATGAAGCGCAATGTTGGCAATGAATTCATCCTGGCGCGAACCGCTGTCCGCGAACTCGTTTCGTTTGACAACTAGTTGTTTTTCTGATGATTGAACGGAAAACCCCCAAGGAGGCCGGTCGAGAAGCGCCCTTGACACGGGTCGAAAAATCAATTAGAATCACCTTCTACGGTAATTATCAAACGAAGCATTTTCGTCCAAAACGGGAGGTGTATTTTTTGGAAGTCACTGTATACCAGAATCAGGTGGACAAGGCGCTTAAGGTGCTGAAACGCCAACTGACAAAAGAAGGTTTGTTGAAGGAGTTGAAGCGTCGAAGGTTTTACGAAAAACCTTCCGTAAAGAAAAAACGCAAGCAAAAAGAAGCCAAGAAAAAAAGGAGAATGGGTTTCCGGAGAAGGTTTTCCTGAACCCGGAACTCCGACGCATAATTTTCAAACGGGTTGGAAGCGGGCGGCGGAATGCTTCGGCCCGTTTTTTTTGTTTCTTCAAGCCGGTTCGCAGGTCGATTGCAATCGCTCGCCGCCAAAACGCTCTTCGCGGAACATTCATGCCGGGGCCGCTTTGTTGTCCCGGCGGTTCAACCCGGTTTCCGCCTTTTCTGCCGCAAAATTTCATAGAATAAAATAGCGCCGGCGGTGGACACGTTCAGCGAGCCTACCGTCCCGCTCATGGGGATGCACACCGTAAAATCGCAGGCGCGTTTCAACAAGGGGCGGATCCCCTTTTCCTCGCCGCCGAGGACCAGCGCGGTGGGCGAATCGAACGCGAACTCGCCGCAGGGTTTTTCCCCGGCCATGTCCACGCCGACGATCCAGAATCCGGCGCTTTTGAGAGTCTCCAGCGCCTTGGCGAGGTTGGTGGCCGTGGCGATGGGGATGCTTTCGACAGCGCCGGCGGAGCATTTGGCCACGGTTTCGTTGAGCGGGGCGCTACGGTTTTTGGGAAGGACGATTCCCTGGATGCCCTGCGCTTCCGCCGAGCGGATGATGGCGCCCAGGTTCCGCGGGTCCTGGATGCAATCCAGAACGGCCAGGGTGGGTTGCGGCGTTTGCTCGAAGGCGCGGCGGATCAGCTCGTCAAGCGGCAGAGTTGCCTTTGGGGAGAAATGGCCGACGATGCCCTGGTGCGCCCGGCCGGGATATTTTTTGCCGAACACGGCGCGCGGCAGAGTCTCCACCCGAATGCCGTCCCGCCGGGCCGACTCCAGCAGGGGCCGGATTCTTGGCGCCGGCCTGCCTTGTTCAACGACAATCTTGTGGCAGGCGCGTTGCGCCAGTTTCAGGGCGTGCAGGACCGGGTTGATTCCATAAACCAGACTTTCGGGTTTCTCCCGCATACCCATAAATTTCTCCGGTGAAGAGTTTTGCAGAGGAGCCGGGCGCTCCGGGAAGACCATCGCGGCGGCTATTTTTATCTGCCGCCGCAAACAAAATATATTACACTTTTATTGAGCCGTGCTTCAAACAAGATGTGAAAATCCTTTCCCCTTGCGGATTTTATTAAACATGTTGCGTAAAAATAAGTAACCGGGAAATGTCGCCCTTCGACAGGCTCAGGACGACAACCAGCTGTCACGCTGAGCCCTTCAGCGGGCTCAGGACAGGCTCTGTCAAAGCGTGAAGAAACGGTTTTGAACTTTTGCGACGAAGTACCAGAACAAATATCTATGCCGGTTTCCGGAAAAAAAATTGTTTCCTATGTTTTGCTGGGTCTGTTCCTGACCGTCGGCGTGCTGGGTTTCCTGGCGTACAGGCAACTCACCGACCTGGACAGCTTGAAGGACACCCTTGCCCTTAAAATCGGCGAAATCACGCAATCCGAAGTTTCGATAGGCGGCGCGGAACTGAATTTCGACCAGGGGATCGGCGTGAAACTCAAAAATGTTTCGCTCGGCAAATCCGCCGGCGGCGTCCCGGAAATGCGCGCCCGGGAAATCCTGGTGGTCATCAAGATTCTGCCGTTGCTGGTTCGGCAGGTGGTGATTGAAAAGCTGGTGATGCAGGGCTCCTTCATCAAATTGACGCGGGGACGCGACGGAAAGTTTAGCGTGCCGGGGA
Organism: Nitrospinales bacterium; assembly: GCA_046757665.1. Classification (GTDB taxonomy): domain Bacteria; phylum Nitrospinota; class Nitrospinia; order Nitrospinales; family JAJDAT01; genus JBHHYO01. Next base: position 20,668 of record JBHHYO010000038.1, on the reverse strand, counting down.
TGGAGGGCCTGCTGGCCCAAAGGCAAAACGGCGGCGGTGGCCCCTTCTCGTTGATCAAAGTGGGCGTGATGCCCCAATGGATCGTTCGAGACAGCGAAATCGAGTTTCTCGATTACCATAACCGCGCCCAGCCCCTGCGAATTCCCGTTCGCAACATCCACCTGTCCCTTCGCAAGCTGTTTGCCGAACCCCGGTTCGAGTTTTCTCTGCGCGGCGAAATCCCCAATCCCGCCGGCGCGTCCCTGCTGGACATTTCGGCGCAGTTGCACAACCCGTCGGGCGGGTTCGACCTGGCCGGGTTTTCCGCGGACGGGAAAATCACCGTGCGGAAACTTTTTTTGCCCCAGTTTGAGTCCTACTTGCCGGCGGTCGCCGCACTGCATCCCGGCGATGTCTCGGTTTCCCTGGAATCGCGGTTTTCCGCGGCGGTCGAGGGGCCGCTGAGTTTTTCAGGAAACTTGCAGTACGTCCGCTTGCCGGCTGGCGGGTCGCCGGAACCGAAAAAATCGCCCGCCTTGGAAGGCCGTGTCGATTACAAAATCGCTTTGCAAAAAGACTCCCTGCTCGTCGAGGACGCCTCTTTTCAATTCGGAAAGTTGCACGTGCAAGGGAACGGGAAACTGACCGGTTTCGCCTCAAAAAATCCCAAAGTTTTTCTGGCAATAGAAAGCGGCGAGTTTTCATTGGCCCGGATCGACGACTTTCCCCTCTTCTCCCTGCTTTCCCCGGCACGGCGAAAACGGGTGCGAAGCACGCTTAAGGGAGGAACGGCGGAACTCCGCTCGCTCAAGTTCGACGGCAGTCTCGACCAGCTGAATCCCTCGTCTCTCCGGGAAAACATGGCGCCGCTTTCCGCGGCACTGGTTTTTAAGAAAGTGAAATGGAATTCTCCTTTCCTGAACCTCGATCGTGCCGCCGGAACTTTTCGTATCGCTTCGGGCAACGGCAGTGTCGAAATCAAAACAGCCCGGCACTCCCTCTTCCCCCTGGCGACCCTGACGGGGAAAATCAAAAACTTAATGTCCCGGCCCGTGGCCGACGTGCAGGTCAACGGCGACCTGACGTTAAAACAATTGCGCGAAATCCTGAAAACCACCCTGACCGACAAAACGTTTCAGCAGTCGCTGGCCCGGTTGCAGGACCTTTCCGGCAAGGGGAAAATCCGCATCGGCTTGCAAGGCCCCCTGGACAACATGGATCACGTTGCCGTCGATGCCGGGTTTGAATTTGCCGAGGCGGGCCTGCAAATGCGGGATGCCGCCGATAAGGAGAAATTTTTTCCGCTGAGCAATGTGCGGGGCCGGGTGGGTCTCGAACGCAAACCAACCGAAAAACCCGGCGCCGGGTATCCCTGGACAATCCGCTTTGACGATTTTTCGGGGGATTTCGGGACGAACGCCTTTTCCGGCATGGGCGGGGAAATCCGCCTGGGAAAGGGAGAACCGGCTTTTAAGGTGGCTGGAACATTCATGCTAGACGCCGCAAAAGTCCGCGATCTGTTCCCCGGCGCACTGTCCTCCGTTCCCTTGTGGAAGAAAACGGATTTGCAGTCGGGAACGATTGTCGTGGACTACCGGGGCGAAGGCCGCTCGTTGGACCTGGGCCGCGCAAAGTCCCGCATCGCTCTTGAACTCAGAGAAGTCGCCCTGAAATATGCAAACCACCCGGCGGCCTGGTCGAATCTTTCCGGACGAGTGACCCTCGCCGAAAACAAGGCGCAGTTTAAAAATATTCGCGGACGGTATGGCAACTCCTCTTTCCAATTGGAAGGCGATCTTGAAATCCGCCCGAAATCGGACATGAAATTCAAGGCGCACCTCACGTCGACAGCGCTGACTCCGGAGGATTTGCAAGCGATCCCTTTCCTGGAACAGCTGAAAGGTTTCGGCTCCATCCGGCTCGACAGCCACTGGAGCGGCACTCCGCAAGCGGTCGATTTCCGCGGCGCCATGGATTTAACCGGGGCGTCTTATCGCTATGGCGACTTGATCGCCAAAAAAACCGGGCAGGCCAACTCGATTCGTCTGGCGGGCCGGATCGAAAAACAACGAACCGTTACCATTCGCGATCTGGTTTATGAGGTGGGAGGCAACTCAATCGAGGCGGAGGGCAGTGTTCAGCTGGCTCCCGGGTCGCCGTTTACTTTCCGAATCCATGCGGCGGATTTGCAAACCGCCTCCCTGGGGTTGCCGCTTCTGGAAAACAATCAGTCCGGCAAGGCCAATGTGGACATTTCGGGCACGGGGGTGCTCGGCAAACCGCATTCCACCCGGTTCGACGGCGAGCTGGACTTGCGGAACCTGACGTTTCCAGTGAACGGCGCTCCGCTGACCATCAGCATCGCCACCCGGATCCGCGGCAAGAAACTGGATATCCGGAAAGGCCGGCTGGCCTTTGCCGACACGGCTCTCCAGTTCAAGGGAATGTACGCCCTGGGGCCCGACCCGGTTTTTGACCTGACGGTTTCCGGGAAAAAATTGAACTTGAACCGGACGTGGTGGCAGGTCTCGAAGTCTCCGCTCGGCGGCCTGCGGGACCGGCTGGAACATTCGACTTTGTTTGCCGAGGGTGCCGGCAGGCTGGTTTTCAACCTCAACCATCTGGATTACCGGTTCTGGCGGCTCACGGATGTCCGCGGAGAAATTTCCCTGAAAAACAAAACCCTCCGCGTCAACAAACTGGAGATCGTCTGCCCGAACAACAACCTGATCAAGGGGCATGGCCTGCTGGCCCTTGCGGATTCCGGAGGGTTGCGATTTCAGGGCCTGGTTCGCGCCGAAAATATTCGAACCAACGATTTCCTGGGCCAGTTCGGGGATATATTCGTCAACACGTTGTCGGGAAAGCTCAAGCTGTTGCAAGCCGATTTTCAAGGCGAGGGCGGCAACTGGAAGGAAATCTCCCACTCGCTGGACGGCCATTTGGCCTTTAATTTATATGCCGGGCGGATCGACAAGAAAAAACTCAAGCGGGGGGTGCTCAATCTGCTGGGTCTATCCAAGAGTAAGAAAGCTCCGGCGAATCCCAAGCCGCCGGTCCGGTACGAACGGATATCGGGGAAATTCGTGGTGAGGCAGGGCATAGCGGAAACCGAAAACTTCCTCTACAAAACCCCCAAGCGGGTCACCTCGCTGGTGGGCAAGTTCGATCTGGCCCGCAGTAAAATGGATACGGTCATCGGCGTTGCCCCGCTGGCGGCCCTCGACAAATTCCTCACGCAAATTCCCCTGCTCGGCAAGGTGCTCACCGCGGGGGACGAGAAAAGCCTGGTGAAAAATTATTACACCGTTCGCGGCAAGTTTAATTCGCCGAAAATCACTCCCGTCCCCTTCACTTCGCTGGGGAAAAAAGTGATCGGTATTTTCCAGGGCATCTTCCAAACCCCGGGAGACATCCTGGGCCCCCTGCCGTAAGAGACCTTTGCATAACGAGACTTCGCCGCCCGGTGTCATCGCGAGCCGCCGGCGGCGGGTGGCGATCCAGCCGGGCCACGCCCGGTGGGAATGGTCCTTTCTGGATTGCTTCGGCTACCGTCTCGCAATGACCATCAAACAAAAAGGCCTCCTTTTCAGGGCGTCTGCCCGCCGCCGGGTTTCAGGACTTGCGTCCCATGACTCCCGTCAGGTCGGCGTCCGTCAAATCGGCGCCATCCAGCACGGCTCCCGTCAGGTCGGCCTGGCGCAGGCAGGCTTCGTTCAATTTGGCGCCCGTCAGGTTGGCGTTTCGGAGGTCGGCGCCGCTGAGGTTGCAGTGTTGCAGATCGGCCCTTTGCAGGTTGGCGTCCGCCAGCCGGGTTTTCTGAAGATTGGATCGCGTGAGTTTGGCTCCGGCGAAGTCGGCGTTTTGGAAATTCGCCCCGGCCAGGTCGGCTTGTTCCAGGTTGGCCCCGGTCAGAAAAGATGCCGCGGCGTCGGCTTTTTGGAAATTGGTTTGCCGCAGGTCGGCGCGGCTGAAATCGGCGCCCTCCGCCTGCGCCTCCGTAAAGTCCGCCCCGGCGACGTTCGCGCCGCTCAGGTCGGCCCGCGCCAGCCGTGCCTTGATGAAGCGTCCCTTGCCGAGGTCGGCGCCGCTGAGTTGCGCGCCGTCGAGTGTGCCTTCCTGCAGTTTGATGCGCGTGAGCGTGGCGCCGCCGAGCCGGGTGTCCAGAAGGTTGGCGCCGGTGAGGTCGGCGATGTTGAGGTCGGCCTCGGTGAGATTCGAGCCGGCAAGGTCCGTGCGCCGCAGGATGGCCCCGGTGAGGTTGACGTGGTTCAGGTTGGCGTTGCGCACGGTGGCGTCCGTCAGGTCCACGCCCGCCAGGTCGGCGCGTGACAGGTCGGCGTCGTCGAGGCGGACTCCGGTCAGCTTGGCGCCCTTGAGTTCCGTCCGCACCAGAACCGCCCCCTCCAGGTTCGCCCCATGATAGTAGCCGATGCTGAGTTTGGAATCGGTCAGGTCCGCGCCGCCCAGCACGGCTTCCCGGAAATTGGCGCGGCTGAGATCGCAATCGGTGATTTTGGCGCGGCGCAAATTGGCGCGCGTGAACACCGCGCGGCTCAAGTTGGTTTCGCAAAGAACAATGTCGTCGAGGTTGCTCTCCGTCAGGTCCGCCCGCCGCAGGTCCGCTTCTTCCAGATTCGCGGTGCGCAGATCGGTTTTCGAGAAATTGGTTTCGCTGAGGTTGGCGGCGGAGAAGTCGGTTCGGTCCAATTGGGCCTCGCTCAGGTCGGCATTCGAGAGGTCCGCTCTCTTGAGGTCGGCGGCATTGAGGTTGGCGCCGCAGAGATTGACGCCGCCCAGGTCCAGGGACGACAAGTCGAGGCCGGACAAATCCGCGCCCGCGAAAGAAAGCGGTTCCTTCTCCTCCTCGTCCTCCGCCTCGGCACGCTCCGCCAGTTTGGCTTCGATTTCCTCCCGCGTGTAGTCCGCCATGGTTTCTCCCTTCAGGATTTTAACTGCCGGCCGCCGTATTCGGCGGTGAATTGCAAAACGATCTTCTTCAGCCGGGCGTCGAGGATATCAAAAACCCGGGCAGTGATGAAATCGGGAATTTTCTTATAAAACGCCTGGGCGATGCCGCCGGTGATGCAGGCGAGCGTGTCGCTGTCGCCGCCGAGCGATACGGCCTTGCGGACGGCGTCTTCGTAGTCGGCGGATTCCAGGAAAGCGGTAATGGCCTGCGGCACCGTGCCCTGGCAGGATACATCGAAGCTGTAATGTTTCCGAATGGAGTCCAGGGGCTCGTCCAGGTTGTAGCCGAAGGCGGTTTCGATATGGGCCTTGATCCGCCGTTTGCTGTTTCCGGTGCGCGCCAGAAAAATGGCGGCGGCGGTGGCTTGCGCGCCCTTGATGCCTTGCGGATGGTTATGCGTCACCGCGGCGCTTTTTTTAGCCTGCTCCAGCACGTCCTCCAGGGAATCGCCGGCGAACCCCACCGGGCTCACCCGCATGGCCGAGCCGTTGCCCCAGCTGTTATACGGCGCGCGCCCCGGCGAGCTTGCCCAGCGGATGAAGCCCTGCCCGTACCCCGCGTCGGGATACAGGTCGAAATATTCCTTGAACTTGTCCGCGTAACCGCCGCCGTTGAGAATACAGTCGGCCACGGCGACGCTGAGCACGGTGTCGTCGGTGAACGCGCACCGCTCGTCGAACAACGGGAAATCGGTGGTTTTGATAGGGCAGGCCTCGTAAACCGAGCCGATGATGTCCCCCGCAATCGCGCCGATCATAAATTGATCACTCAATGCCGTTGAATTGGTTTGCCACATCTTAAGGCAAATTGCCGGTGCGCACAAGGCGCTTGCGTTTTGCCGCCGGCGTGACCGAGGTGTTTGTTTATTCCGTATTGCCTGATAAACTACCGCTTCGTTGCGAAAACAAATACCGGGGAATGATCGTCCTTCGACAGGCTCAGGACGACAACCTGGCTGTCACGCTGAGCTTGTCGAAGCGTGAACTTGAAATGTGAACTCTTGCAACGAAGCACCACTGCTTTTCCCGTGAACTTTATCTTCGGGGGGTTGCGTGCGTCCCAGACCGCTACTGATTTATGACGGCGACTGCAAGTTTTGCCGCCAGTGGATTTCCCGCTGGCGGCACGTGACGGGGAACCGCGTCGAGTACGCTCCCTTTCAGGAGGTTGGCGGACAATTCCCCGAGATCCCCCGGGAACGGTTCGACCGGTCGATCCAGTTTGTCGAGCCGGGGAGGGGGGTGACGGAGGGGGCGCGGGCGGTGTTCCGCGCTCTGGCACGCAACCCGCGCCACCGCCGGCCGCTGTGGATGTATGAACATCTGCCCGGCGCGGCCCCGCTTTGCGAATGGGTTTACCGCCGGGTCGCCCGCCACCGCCACGGCCTGTGGAGCCTCACCCGGTTGTTGTGGGGAGAATGGGCGGAACGTCCCACTTACTTTTTAACGCGGGCGGTGTTCCTGCGCTGTCTCGGAATCGTTTATGCCGTCGCCTTCGCCTCCTTGATGGTGCAGGTCGCCGGGCTCGTGGGCGGTAACGGCATCCTGCCCGCGGAAGAGTATTTGCGCAGAATCGCCGAACAACTGGGGCCGGTCCGGTTCTGGTTTTTCCCGACCGTGTTCTGGGTCAACGCCACGGACGGGTTTCTGAAATTCGTATGCGCCATCGGAACGGCGGGCGGCGCGGCGCTTCTGCTGGGATGGTTCCGCCCGGCGCTCTTGTTCCTGCTCTGGATGCTGTACCTGTCGCTGATGACGGCGGGCCAGATTTTTCTGGGCTATCAGTGGGACACCCTGTTGTTGGAAACCGGGTTCCTGGCGATTTTTCTGGCGCCCGCCTATCGCCGGAGCGACGGCACGCCGCAACCGCCGTCCTTGATGATGCTGTGGCTGGGCCGGCTGTTGCTGTTCAAGCTGATGTTTTCCTCCGGGTTCGGCAAACTGGCCGGCGGCGACCCGACATGGCACAACCTGACGGCGCTGGCCTATCATTATGAAACCCAGCCCCTGCCGACATGGGTCGCCTGGTACGCGCACCAACTGCCCCTGGCGTTTCATCAGGCCTCGGCGGCGGCGATGTTCTTTGTTCAACTGGCGGCGCCGTTTCTGATTTTCGCTCCCCGGCGGGCGCGGCATGTCGGTTGCGCCCTGCTCGTCATTTTTCAGGGACTCATCGCCCTGACCGGAAATTATACCTTCTTTAATTTTCTGACCACAGCCCTGTGCGTCCTGCTTTTGGACGACGGCTTTTTGCGCCGCTTTTGGCCCGGCGGGAAAACCGCGCGCCCGGGCGACATCGCCTTTCGCTCCCGGGGGGAGCCGTTCCTCGGGCGGGTGCGGGTCGGCCTGGTGGCGGCGGTTGTTTTACTGCTGAGCCTGTTTCAGATTTCCGGACTGCTGGAGGGCCGGGTGCGGGCGCCGCCTGCCGTCCTGCGGGCCATGGATTGGTTACAGCCTCTGCATCTGGTCAACCGTTACGGACTGTTCACCATCATGACGACCAGCCGTCCGGAGATTATCGTGGAGGGCAGTAACGACCTCGACACCTGGAAGGAGTATGAGTTCAAATGGAAGCCGGGCGACGTCAAGCGAGCGCCGGGCTTTGTCGCGCCGCATCAGCCCCGGCTGGACTGGCAAATGTGGTTCGCCGCTTTCAGTAGCTACGAGAGGGACGCCTGGGTGGTCGGATTCCTGGTACGTCTGCTGGAAGGCTCTCGGCCGGCGCTGGACTTGCTCGGCAAAAACCCGTTTCCCGCCGCGCCGCCGCGCTACATCCGCGCCTGGTTGTACGATTACCGGTTCACCGATTCCGCCGCCAGACAGAAGAGCGGCGCCTGGTGGCGGCGCCAACGCCTCCAACCCTACACCCCGGTCTTCCACCTGCCCGATTCCCTGTAGCGCATATCCCTCTCCCCCGCGGGAGAGAACAAAATTTTAACAACAGAGGCGCCCCCATACACAAAACAAGAAACCGCTGGATCAGTGATTGCATTAACGCCCGTCCAGAGTTTGCAAAATCAACTCGGCCATTGTTTGCGACGCGCCGCGGTTTGCCTCGATCAGGGTTTGCGCCTGGCGTCCGAGCGCCGCGCGGCGCGCCGGGTCGTCGATCAGCGCTTGCAGGGTTTCTGCCATCTCGTCGCCGTCGCGGACGGTGAGGGCCGCGCCGATTTCGCCCAGCGCGTCGGCGTCGTCCTGGTTGTACTCCACGAAAGGGCCGTGCAGGACCGGCTTGCCGTGCGCGGCGGGCTCCATGAGGCTGTGACCGCCGCCCGGCGCGAACAGACTGCGGCCGATAAAAACCACGTCGGCGACGGCATACACGTCCGACAGTTCGCCCATGGTGTCGAGCAGGACCACCGGTTCGCCGCCGCCCGCCCCGTTTTGCTCCGACCGTTTGACGAACGCGATGTTTTTTTCTTCCATCATGCGGACGATCTCCGGCACCCGCTCCATGCGCCGCGGCGCCAGGACGAGGGTCAGGGTTTCGTGGCGTTGCCGCAATCGGCAAAACACGTCCAGCACCACCGCTTCCTCGCCTTCATGGGTGCTCCCGGCGACGAAAACCGGACAGCCGTCAGCAATGCCCAACTGTTCCCGAAGGCGCTTGCGCCGGGATTCCGGCGCCGTTTGCAAGCCGTCAAACCGCGTACTGCCGATGACGCGCACCCGTGACGGGGCGACGCCCAGCGCACGCACGTCCTCCGCTCCCCGCGCCGTCATCATGCACAGGGTTTGAAAAGAACTCAAAACCCGCGCCATGAAGGGAGCCATTCGCCGGTACCGCCGCAGTGATTTTTTGGAAATCCGCCCCTGGAACAGCAGGGCGGGAGTCCCGCGCCGGTTCAAAACATACAGCAATCCCGGCCAGAAGGACGTTTCGGTGAGCACGAACAGGTCGGGGTTGATCCGCGCCACGGCCATCCGGGTGAAAGGCCACAAATCGAGGGGCTGATAAAAAATGTTTTCGACAAATGCCAGTTGCTTGCGGGCGGCGTCGTAGCCGGCGTCCGTCGTGGTGGAGACGACGATGCGGATGTCGGGGCGTTGTTGGCGGACTTGCCGCAACACGGGAGCCGCCGCCCGCACCTCGCCGACGGACAGCGCATACAGCCACAGGGTTTTCCGGAAACGCGCATCGCCGCGGTCGGCACGCGGCGTCAGGCCAAGAGAATTCGCCAGGCCGCGCCGTTTTTTTCCCGTCGCCAGGACGTAAACCGCCAGGCCGCAAGCCAGCCAGGGCGCCAGCAGGGCCGAAAGAATTTCATAAAAGAGGAACATCACAAAAGGTTGTCGATCAGCTCGAGGTTGCGCTGAACCGCACCCCGATTGTTTTTTACGGCTTGCCCGGCGGACCGCCCCCGGCGGACTCTTTCTTCCGGGTTTTGCAAGAGACGCAACAGGACGGGATACAGCTCCCCGGGGCCGTCAATCTGAATACCGCCGCCGGAGGCGGCAAGCAGTTCCGCCTCCTCCTCGAAGTTGGTCATGTGTTTTCCATACACGACCGGCTGATCGTAAATCGCGGGCTCGATGATGTTGTGACCGCCGAACCTCGGGTTGAATCCGCCGCCGACAAAGGCGACGCAACTGTGGCGGTAATAAGCGTTCAAATCGCCGATGGTGTCGAGCAAGATGATGACCGGCCGGCGGGAGCCCTCACCGTTGATTCTGGAATGGCGGACACACGTCAACCCGTAATCGCCGATCAGGCGCTCCACTTCCTCGCAACGTTCGATGTGGCGCGGCGCCAGCACAAACGTCGATCCGGGAATCTCCTTTTGCAGGCGGCTGACCGCTTCCATGACGGGGCCTTCGTCTCCGGGCCGGGTAGAACCGAAAACCACCATCGCCGCGTCATCGGCCAACGGCGCGTCCCCGCGGCCCGCGCTTTCCGGAATGAGCGCGTCAAACTTGATGTTGCCCGTCACCCGCACCCTCTCCTCCGCGATTCCCAGGTCCAGCACCCGTTGCGCGTCGGCAGACGTCCGCATGGAAAAAATCGACAGCGGCGCGGTCAGTTGGCGGAAGACCGATTTGAATTTCGCATAACGATCGACAGCGCGTGGCGACATCCGGCCATTGACCAGGATAACCGGCACGCCGCGCCGTTTGCATCCGCCGAGCAGGCAGGGCCAGAATTCCGCTTCGACAAGAATCAGCAAGGCGGGGTCCAGTTTTTCGAGGAGCGGGTTGATCCAGAGCGGGGAGTCCGGCGGCAGGCGGAAGACGGGATCGAGCCCTTCCTTTTTCGCCAATTCGTAACCCGCCGACGTGAAAGTGGACAGCGCCAGGGAACGGCCGGGTTGGTGATCTTTTAACGCCCGCCAGAGAATCCCGGCGGCCCGCACTTCCCCCGCCGACGCCGCATGGAGCCAAAGGCACCCCGAAGCCGCGGGAGCCGCCGCGCCGCCCTGGAGGCGTTTCAGAATGTCCTCCCGGAAAGCGGCATCGAAAATCGCCCGCGCCAGAATAAACGGCGACGCCGCTAGGAAGGCGGCGTGAACAATGATATGATACAAAACCAGCATGGCCGTCGAATCTTCCTTTCTATGAACCGCCTTTATTATAAAATCATCACCCCCGACCGCAAGGGCTACTGGCAACCCGTTTATTGTATTCTGGGAGCGGTATCCATTCTATATAAAAGCGTCCTGGCGATCCGCCGGTGGTGTTATCGGTCGGGATTGTTCCGCACGCGCCGTCTCGATTGCCGGGTCATCAGCGTCGGCAACCTGACCCTGGGCGGCACGGGGAAAACGCCGATGGTGATGATGATCGCGGACATCCTCCGCCGGCACGGACGCAAACCGGCCATCCTCAGCCGGGGATACAAGGGCAACGCCTCCCGCCAGGTCAGCGTCGTCTGCGACGGCGAGCGGATTCTGCTTTCCGCCGAGGCGGCGGGCGACGAACCGGTCATGATGGCCCGGCGGTTAAAAACCGTCCCGGTGCTGACCGGAAGCAACCGATACCTCGCCGGACTCCACGCCATCGAGCGCCTGGGAGCCGACACCTTGATCCTCGACGACGGCTTTCAACATTTACGTCTGCATCGCGATTTGAACATTCTTCTTGTGGATCACCAGCGGCCTTTCGGCACCGGCGGAGTATTTCCCGCGGGCGATCTGCGGGAGCCGGCTTGTGAAATCCGCCGGGCGGACCTGCTCTGCATCACCCGGCACACCGCCGGCGACGGCAACCCGTCCCTCGAGGCCGGCCTGGACGGGGATATCCCGATACTCAAAACCACCGTGCGCCCGCGCTCGGTCGTTCGCCTGGATACGGGCGAGCTGTTGGCTCCGGAGCAATTGCGGAACCAAAACGTGGCGGCCTTTTGCGGCATCGCCAGGCCGGAGGATTTTCGCCGCGTCCTGGATCAATTGCAGGCCCGGGTGGTTCTTTACCGGGCCTTTCCCGACCATCACGCCTATTCGCCGCAAGACCTGAAAAGCATCGAACAGGACGCCCTGCAAGCGGGCGCCCGGTTCATCCTGACGACGGCGAAGGATGCGGTTAAATTAAAAACCGCCGCGTTCGCCGTTCCGGTACTGCAAGTCGTCATTGACCTGGAAATTGTCGAGGGCGAAGAGGTGTTCAACCGATATATCCTGAACCGTGCGGGCGTTTCTCTTTCCGATTGAAACAACCCGACCAGTTTATGCCCTGCGATTTGTCGCCCAACAAAAGGTTTGCGCTGAATGTTTTGGTGCCGTCGGTTTATTTCGTCCCGCTGGCCATGGCTTACTTTTCGCCGAAGCATTTCGGTTTTGGCATCCCCTGGTTGGTGGAGTTGGGATTGGGAGTTGGGGCGCTGGGCGTCGTTTTGTGGATCGTATCCACCATCAACCTGGGCCGGTCGCTGGCCGTACTGCCGCAAGCGGACCGGCTGGTGACGCGCGGGGTTTACAAATATTGCCGCCATCCCATGTATCTCGGGATCACGCTGACCCTGTTCGGACTGCTCCTGGCTTGCGGCTCGACCTTCGGCATGATCTATCTGCTGGTCGTCGTTTTGCCGTTGAACCTTGTCCGCATCCGTCTGGAAGAAAAAACCCTGGCGGAAAAATTCGGCGCGGATTACCACGCTTACCGAAAAACAACCTTCTGTTAAACGGATGTCGTCTTTCAACTTTTTTAAAGTGAGAACGAACGGAAGATGATCGAACCCTCCACGCTTTCGCGCTCCACGAGTCTTTCCTGGATGCCCGTGGCGGTTCTGACGGCGGCGACCCTGGCCTGCCTGCTTCCCTTTGCCGACAAGGCCTTTCACATCGACGACCCCGTATTTCTCCGCATCGCCCGGCAGATTCAATCCGATCCCGCGGATTTTTTCGGGTTCATGATTAACTGGACGGGGCGCGAAATTCCCATGCCGGACCTGGCGACCAACCCGCCGCTCAATTCGTATTTTATCGCCCTGGCTGGCGGCCTGTTCGGGTGGAGCGAGACGGCTCTGCACCTGGTCTTTCTTGTCCCGGCGCTCGGCGTGGTTCTGGGAACCTGGGCTCTGGCCCGACTGCTTTGCTCCCAGCCCCTGCTGGCGGCGCTGGCGGCGCTGTTGACGCCGGTGGTTCTGGTGTCGAGCGCCAACGTGATGTGCGATACCCTGATGCTGGCCTTCTGGGTTTGGGCGGTCGCCCTGTGGTTGCGCGGCGCGCGCGGCGGCGGATACGGATTCTTCCTCGCCGCCTCGCTCCTCGCCGCCCTGGCGGCCATGACGAAATTCTTCGCCGTCAGCCTGGTGCCGCTGTTGTTCGTTTACTCCCTGGCGCAACGGCGCGGCCTGGCCCGGGAACAAGGGTTTCTCCTGATCCCGGCGGCTGTCGTTTTCGGCTATGAATGGCTGACGCACATGATGTACGGCAAGGGCCTGTTTTCGAGTGCCATGGCCTACGCGGGCTCGGTCGGGGCGCAATTCGGCGAGCCGCTTTTTTATAAAGGCATCGTCGGTTTGTCTTTCACCGGCGGTTGCCTCGCTACGGTTATCTTCTTCGCCACTGCAAGCGAATCGCGGAAAGTCTTGCTGGGCGTGGTTTTGTTTTTGATAGCGCTTGCGTGTCTGACGCCTTTTGTTCTGCCCGGCAAGGTTGCCCTGGACGGGGCGCATTGGCCAATGACGATTCAGTTCGCGGTATTTGTGACAGGCGGCCTCGGCCTGCTGGCGCTGGCGGTTGCGGATTTTTTGAAGCACAGGGAGGACCCCGCCTCGCTCTTGTTACTGCTCTGGGTGTTCGGGACTTTTGTGTTTGCCGCCTTTATCAACTGGATGGTGAACGGCCGCTCCATTCTGCCGATGGCCCCGGCCATGGGAATTTTGCTGGCGCGCCGGATGGACGGCATGAACCGAATTGCCGGCGCCGGTTTCGCGTGGAAGGCCGCCTGGCCGTTACTGCCGTCCCTGGTTCTGGCCCTGCTGGTCGCCGTGGGCGATTATCGCATGGCAAACAGCGTCCGCGCCGCCGCCACGGAGTTTACCCGGCAATATGGCTCGCACCCCCTGTGGTTCGGCGGGCATTGGGGATTTCAATATTATATGGAATCCGGCGGCGGCAAACCGGTGGACATCGGCAAATCCGCGCTTGCACCCGGAGATGTTTTGATCCTGCCGGGAAACGCCGCCGTCGATTTTGCGCTGGCTCCCGGCATCCGGAAAACCCGGCGGGAGAAAGTGGTCGAACGGTCCTTGCCCTCTTTGCCGGCAACCATGAACCGGAGCGTTGGCGCGGGGTTTTATTCCCACCGATGGGGGCCGCTACCATTCGCGTTCGGCAAGGTTACGCTGGAACGATATTCCATCTTTCGGTTTTGACGGTCATGGCCATGAAATCCGGCAATGTGTTTTTTAAATTCGGGCGCATCGTTTTTTGCGCCGCTGTTTGTTTTGTCGGGTTCGCCTGCGCGGCGGCGAAAAAAACTCCGCCAAAGGAAACCTCCTTTGCCATGTTGACCGAGAGTTATGACGGGTACGGCAAGCAGGTGAACCAAAATCCCTCCCGGCTGGAACGGCTTTTCGCTCTGCCCGCCGATTTTTACGCCTGGGAACAGGATGGGCCGTCCAAACGCCCGACGGAGGCAAGCCCCGAAAAAAGCTGGCTGGGTATCGGCATGAAAATTCCATCGGCGGACGATGATTCAGGCTCCGCCAAACCCGCCATCGAAGTGGGGCAAGTGCTTCCATTCTCCCCCGCCAAGAAAGCGGGTCTTTTAAAGGGCGATAAAATCGTCGGCCTCGATGGGAGTAAATTGTCCGCCGGCGGCAAGGATTCCCTGTTAAAGGATTTCAAACGATCGGTCGAGGACAAGGGCGCGGGAAACAGGATCCGCCTCACGATCCTGCGCGACGGGGCGAGCCGCGAGATTGCCGTCACCCTGGAGGCCAAACCCCGGGCCGCGGTCAAACCCGCGCCCGGCAAGCGGGCAAACCCGTCCACCTACCCCAATTCGCTGTTGCATTACGCCTTGAAAAAAGAAAAGCTCGAGGAAGAATACATGCGAACGGCGGCGGCCATTCGCGGCACAACCACCGATATCGTCAGTTTCCTGATCAGGGATCAAGGAGATTACAATCCCTTTCGGCTCCGGGCGGTGAACCGGGCGATGTATTACCCGCTGGAACTGCCCGCGACGGCGCATGAGATGAGCGGGGATTTGTTTGAGTCGTTCGACGAGAAGACAAGGGATTTGCCGGGGCTGGTGCGCACCGGCATGGAAGCGTTGGACCTGCAACCCGGCGTCCCCCCTGTTGCCACGGGGGAACAAGCCGCCGGCCTGGGCGAATACGTCGAGCGGCTGGTGGCCGCCGTATCCCGCGCCCGTCACATGCGGGACGACGCGCTGGCCGCCCTCGCTCCCGAGGAAATCGACATTCTCTATGAAGGCGCCGCCGATCTCCTCAAGGAAGACGTAACCGAAGAAGAAAAGGAAAAAACGGAGGAGGAAAAACGGCGGGACGAGGAGGATCTGCTTCTCTTTTTCAAGACCGCCTTGCGCCCGGACCTGCCGCGCCTGCTGGCGGCGGCGGTCCATGTGGCCCGCGCCATCGACCTGCCCGCCCTGCCGGACATGGACATCGGCGAAGGCTCGCCGCGCCGGTTCAAAAAGGACTGGGTCGTCCGCGAGGCGCCCGGCCTGACGATTCTGGAAACCCCCATCGGCAAGGTGTTGATCGGCGGGCCGGGAAACAATGAGTACCGCGAAGACGCCGCCATTATCCTGGACGTGGGCGGAGACGACCGCTATCTGGGCCGCGCCGCCGGCAACAGCCGCGAACATCCGTTCACTATCATCATCGACTTTGCGGGCAACGACATCTACGCCTCCAGCGAGGATTTCGTTCAGGGCTCCGGCATCCTGGGCGCGGGAATATTGATCGACCTGAAAGGCGACGACTTGTACTCGGCGGGAAACTACTCCCAGGGAATGGGCTTCCTCGGGGCGGGCCTGCTGGTGGACCTCGCCGGCCATGACGTGTACAAAAGCGACGCCGTCAGCCAGGGCGCGGGCGTTTTCGGCGTGGGTATCCTCGCCGAGGGCGGCGGTAACGACGACTACTCCGCCACGCGGTTTTCGCAGGCGTTCGGATTCGTCAAGGGATACGGCGCCATCGTCGAGGCCGGCGGCGCGGATAAATATTTTGCCGGAGGAAAATACGCCGACTTCCGCGCCCCGGAAAAATCCTACGAGTCCCTGTCGCAGGGATTCGGGCTCGGACTGCGGCCCGGCGAAACCTCCGTGGGCGCATCCGGCGGCATCGGCATCCTCGCGGACGCGGCGGGCAACGACACTTATATCGGCGATTATTTCTCGCAGGGCTCCAGCTATTGGTTCGCCCTGGGCATCCTGGCGGACCGCAAGGGCCACGACACCTACGTCTCCGGACGCTACTCCCAGGGCGCGGGGATTCATTTGTCCGCCGGCATTCTGATGGACGGGGAGGGCGACGACCAGTACCTCGCCTACTTCGGCGTCTCGCAAGGTTGCGGCCACGATTACGCCGTCGGCATCCTGATGGACAACGGCGGCAACGACCGTTACATCGGCGGCGTCATCTCCCAGGGCGCGGGAAACGACAACGGGGTCGGCATTCTCGACGACAACGGCGGCGACGATGAGTACTATATAAAAGGCCTGGGGCAGGGCCGGGGAAATTTCCTCGAACATCGCGGCCTCGGCAGTTTCGGACTGCATTTCGATACCGGCGGCGGCAACGATTATTATTCGCCCGGCGGTAAAAACAATCACCTGATTTTTAAAACCCAGTGGGGTATATTCGCGGATACGCAGTAACGAGCGCAAAGGCGGACTCTTTACAAAGAACGCTTCGCATAAGTATCCTTGTTCAATCGTCATTGCGAGGCGGCTCTGCCGACGAAGCAATCCAGAAAGGACCCCGGGCGCGGCCCGGCTGGATCGCCACGCCGCCGGTGGCGGCTCGCGATGACACCGAGGGCGGCGAAGAATATCAACTCACGCAAATGTCTCTTTACGAACCGGAGATTCAATGGCGGACACAATCAAAATCAAGTTCGGCTACCTGCTCACCATGCAGGGCGAGGAAATACGCGGCGGCGAGCTGGTCGTCGAGACCGGAATCATACGTTCCCTGGGCCGGGTTTCCGGCGAGCCCTCGATCGATCTGTCGGATTGCCTGGTGCTACCCGGATTCGTCAACGCGCATTGTCATCTTGCCCTGTCGCCCTTGCGCGGCGGCAAGCCCGAAAACTTTGTCGATTGGGCGCTGGCGCTTGTCGAGCAGGAGCAAGCCGCGACGCGGGAAGAAAAAATCCGCCGCTTGACGGCGGGCGCGGAAACGCTGGTTCGCTCCGGCGTGACCACGCTGGCGGATTATCTGTCACAGCCCGAATTGCTGGACGAATATACGAACCTGCCGTTTCGGCAGGTGGTGTTTCTGGAGGCCCTGGGTTTTAAAGGTTCCCTGGCGGGCGGGATCGTCAAGGGTCTGGAATCGGTTTTGCAAACCTCCGCGTTTCCGGAAGGCCGCCGCCGGTTGGGGCTGGCGCCTCATGCGCCCTACTCCGTTGCCCCCGCATTATACCGGGAACTGCGCCGACTGGCCGACCGGCACGGCCTGCCGTTTTCCAGCCACGTGGCGGAACTGCCGGAAGAAATGCAATTCCTCCAGGACGGCAGTGGCGACCTGCGCCGCCTGCTGAAAACGCGCGGCGTTTATGACGACGCCTGGAAACCGCCGGGAGCCACCCCCTTGCAATACCTCGACGACCTGGAAGTCATGGACGCCCTGACCGCCATTCATCTGAACTACATCGAGGACGACATGAATTTGCTGGTGGCCAATTTCGTGGCGGGCGTTTTTTGTCCGCAAAGCACCCGCTGGTTCGGCAGACAGCAATGGATGGACGTTCGCAAATTGTTGAACGGCGGCATCCAGGTCGGCATCGGCACCGACTCGCTTGCCAGCAACGATTCGCTCAACTTTTTCCGGGAACTGCGGGCCGCCGAGGAGATGCTTCCCGGCGTCAGCCGCAGGGAGATTCTCGAAATGGCCACCTGGCGCGGCGCGGAGGCGCTGGGCTTGAAAACGGGTTATGCCGCGCCGGGAATGCCCGCGGACCTCATCGGCTTGCGCGTCGCCAATCCACCCGCGTCGCTTTATGACGTTCCGTTTGGCGCCGGACGGAACCAGGTCGATTTCGCCATGATCGACGGGGAGGTCATCCTCGAAAAACAACCATGACTTCACCTACCATAACCGTTCCAGGCAAAACTTCGAAAACGCCGTTTTCCGCCGCCTGTTTGTTGATCGGTTTTTTCTGCCTTTATTTGTTCACTTCCCCCGCCAAGCTTCCCGGCGGGGACGAGGCGATTCTTTTGGGCGTGGCGGACCGGGTGGCGCACTACGGATTTTCCTGGCTCCCTCCCGGAATGAACTTCACGAAAACGTTCAGCAGTTACGGATTTTACCCGGACGGTTTCAGCAAATACGGCCTGGGTCAATCCCTGATCGACATGGCCGTGGTGCGGGCGTTTCGGAGCGCCAGGAAAGCCCGCGACGCCCAGGCGTATATTTTTTCCGTGCTGACCGTGTACGCGCTGGCCGCTTTCACCGGCGCCCTCGTCAATGTTCTGTTTTTTTTGACTTGCCTGAAACTGGGACTGCGCCCCGGCGCCGGATTTTTTTTGACCCTGGTCCTGGGGCTCACGACGATGGTCTGGCCCTACTCGCAGACCTTGTTTTCCGATCCGACACTGGGTTTGACGTGGTTGCTCGCCCTGTTTGCGTTTCTTTCCTACAAAACCTCCGGCAGGCGGTTCTGGCTCGCGGTGGCGGGCGGGGCCATCGGCTTCGCGGTGTTGACGAAAATCGTCGCCGCCTATGCGGTTCCCATCTTCGCCGCCTACTTTATTTATCTTGCCGCCGGGGAGTACCGGTCATTGAAGGGTTCCGGGGCGAAGTCGCCCCTGACCGGGCCTTGCCGGTCCGCCTTCTGGTTCCTGGCTCCCCTGCTGGCCATGGGCTACACGGTTTTGTGGTACAACCACCTGCGTTACGGAAGTTACTTTGCGCTCGGCTACCTGGACGGCAGAACGTACGATGTCCGCGACACGATGTTCGGGTTCAACGTGGCTTTTCCGGTGGGACTGTATGGACAGTTGTTAAGCTCCGGCAAGGGGTTCTTCTTTTATAATCCGTCCACCGTGCTGGCTTTTTTCGGGTGGCGGGATTTTTACCGGCGGAACTCCGCCGAGGGACTGGTCCTGCTGTCGATGATCGTCGGCATGATCGTCATTTACAGCACCTGGTACGGGTGGCATGGGGACTGGAGCTGGGGGCCGCGTTACTTGTCCTGCCTGCCGCCGTTTTTTCTTCTGCTGGCCGGACCGTTCGTGGAACGCATCATCGACCATTGGCGCGCACGGCAACCGGGACACCGCCGCGCTCCGGTACTGGTGTCGCTTCTGCTGGCGGTTTCCCTGGCAGTGCAGATTCCGGGGCTGTGCATTAAAAGCGAACATTACATTCAAACCGTAGCCGCAGTCGGCGTTTTCCCGGGAAAGTTTTTCGATGCCGACTGGCCCATCCGGGACGATTCACTGCAACTGCATTTCATACCGGAGTTCAGTCCGCTTGCCGGCCACCTGTGGATGATGCGGGTCATTTTCCACCGCGGGGACGAGCAGGGTATGAAAATTTTTCAATCGCCGCCCTGGAAAACGCTCAATACCCTGTGGATACCAAAGGTCATCAACACGGCCCATTTTCAGTACAACGTCTGGTGGCTGAATGCGCGCGCCGCCGGCTTGCCCGGCGCGGGGAAGACCGCCGCTGTGGCTTTTTTGTTGGGACTGCTGTCGCTTGGCGCGCTGGGGACCGGCTTGCGCGCCGCATGGAAATCCGCAAGACCGCCGACCGGCCACGCCGGAATGGAGTATAATGATTGATGGATACCGATGAAATCCCGAACAAGCAAAATTAAATCGCCCATGCGAAAAGCGGTGCTGGTGGGGGTCCAACTCCCGCATAACGGCCGTTCGTCGATGCAGACCTCGCTGGAGGAGTTGAAAGGCCTGGCGGAAACCGCTTTTTACCAACCGGTGGCGGTTTTCACGCAACGCCTGGCCGCCATCAACGCCAAAACGTTTCTGGGTAGCGGCAAAGTCGATGAACTGCTCCATGCGGTGCGGTTCCACGACGCGGAAGTCGTCATCTTTGACGAACCCCTGGCCCCGGCGCAAAACCGCAATCTGGAAAAAATGTTTCAGTGCCGCGTCATCGACCGGCCCTGGCTGATCCTGGAAATCTTCAGCGACCACGCCAAGACGCGCGAGGCCAAGACCCAGGTCGAACTGGCGCGCCTGAAATACGCCCTGCCCCGGCTGTCGAAACTGTGGGGCCATCTGTCGCGGCAACGCGGCGGCATCGGCCTGCGCGACGTCGGCGAAACGCAAATCCAGTTGGACCGGCGGCTGACCCGCGACAACATCACCAAACTGGAAAGACAGCTCAAGCGCATCGACCACGAAAAACAGGTGCAACGCAAAAGCCGCCGCAACACCTACAAGGTGGCCCTGGTGGGATACACCAACGTCGGCAAGTCCACGCTGATGAACCGCCTGACGGACGCCGCCACCGGCGTCGCGGACCAACTGTTCGCCACCCTCGATTCCACCACCCGCAAGATCAAGGGCAATTTCCCGTATCCCGTGCTGGTGTCGGACACCGTGGGCCTGATCGACAAACTGCCGCACGACCTGGTGGCGTCCTTCAAAAGCACGCTCGACGAGGTGCGCGACGCGGACCTGCTCCTCAAGGTGGTGGATGCCGGACACCCTGATTTCAGAAACCAGATGAACACCGCGGACCAACTGCTCAACGAGTTGGGAGCGGCCTCGACCGACGCGCTGACGGTTTTCAACAAAACCGATACGGTGGCGGACAAGGAAGCCCTGGCGGGGCTGGCCCGGCAATACCCGCGCGCGGTTTTCGTCTGCGGGCGCAGTGGCCGGGGCATCCCCGACCTGCGCCGCGCCATCACCCACTGCTATGAAAAGCGACTGACCGCCTGCCGCGTCAAGCTGGAACACGCCCAGGCCAAGCTGGTCGACGCCATCCGCAAGACCGCCCTCATCGTGGATACGGAGTACACCGAAACCCACGTGATTCTCAAACTGAAAATCCCGCACCACGCCCGCGCAAAAGTCGCGGAAATCCTCAACGGCAACGGCGCGATCGTCG
>JBHHYO010000037.1:0-27313 GCA_046757665.1 Nitrospinales bacterium | reverse complement strand
AAATCTATTGTTTTTTAAGGAGTTATCTTTTTTCGATTCATGCTGTCCGGTAAAAAAAAGAGCCCAATTAAGCCTCATGTTTTCAAAGGAATTTTTAATTTTCCCCGGACACTACTGATAAAGCATAAAATTCATATTATGTGAAACCAAACCACTCCAGGGAGGAATTTGATGGACTTTGTTAACAGCATGATCAACTTTTTGTCCGACAAGCAGTTTTCCGTTCCGTTAGGACAAATGCTTCTGTTTGCCTTCATGATCTCTATTTGTTTTTTTCTTTCAAAACATAAGATGGGACTTTTGATTTCCTACACTTTTGTTTTTTATTGGGGATTTTTCTTCAACCGCGGATTTTTCATAGATATATTAGGCTACGCCACAACCGGTTTTTTTATCTATGTCTTTTCCGGCGTCATTACCGCAACCTTGATTTTTATCGGATTTTTCAGGGAAGAATGATCCCTCCCGCCTAAAAAACAATCCCGGTTTCCGTCCTCGTCGATAGTTTAAACCTCAATCATCACGGCGCATTGCTTGTAGTTGGGTTGCCGCGAAATCGGATCGAAAATATTAAACGTCAGGTGATTCGCCGAGCATTCCGCGTAATGAAAGGGAACAAACACTTCTCCCGGACGAACAATAGACGTGACGCGGACGCGGATTCGATCGATTCGGCCGCGCTGGGATACGACGGAGACATACTGGTTCTGCTTGACCTTTAATTTTCCGGCATCCTGCGGATTCAATTCCAGCCAGGCCTCCGGCGCCAGATTGTTCAAGAGAGGGATTTGCCCGGTTTTGGTGCGGGTGTGCCAGTGCTCCACGGTCCGCCCGGTATTGAGGATAAAGGGAAACTCCCGGTTACCGCTTTCGGGGAACGGTTCCCAGGGAACGCACCACAGGCGGGCCTTGCCGTCGGCAGAGGGGAATCGTTTTTTCGCGTAGAGCCGGGCCGGGTCTTCCCGCGGCCCCTCTTCCGGACAGGGCCATTGGATGCCGCCCAGGCGTTCGATGCGTTCATAATCCAGGCCGGAATAATCGCACAGCCGGCCCCGTGAAACCCGTTTCCATTCTTCAAAGGCGTCCCGCGGGCTTTTCCAGCCGGGGAACAATTCCCGGTCACAGCCCAGTTTCCGGGCCAGTTCGAGAAAAATATCGAAATCCGGTTTTGCCTCGCCGGGAGGCGCAACCGCCCGGTTGACTTTGGAAACGCGCCGCTCGGAGTTGGTATACGTTCCCTCCTTTTCCCCCCAGATCGCCGCCGGCAGAAAAAGGTCGCACCGGGCGCTGGTGGGAGTGGGATGGTACCCGTCCTGCACGACCAGAAAATCCAGGCGGTCCAGCGCGTCGCCGATAAACTGCAAGTTCGGAAACGACGCCATGGGATTGGTGCCAATGATCCACAGGCCGTGGATTCGCTCCAGAATAATATCGTTGATAATGTCGGGGTACGCCCGTCCTCTTTTTTTCGGCAAGCGGGTTTCCTCGATCCCCCAAAGCGCGGCCAGTTCCTTCCGGTCCGCCGGATTGTCGAACTCCCGGTAACCGGGCAGGCTGGAGGTGAAGGAGGTTTCCCGCGACCCCATGGCATTGCACTGCCCGGTAATGGAGAAGGGAGCGCCGCCCTCGATGCCGATATTACCCGTAATCAGGGCCAGCGTATTAATGGCGTTCACCGTGGCGGTGCCTTGCGTGCTCTGGTTCACCCCCATGCTCCAGCCGATAAACGCGGCACGGGCGCGCCCGTAGGCAAACGCCGCCTGATGGATCATGGCCTCGCGCAGTCCGGTGATCGCCGCCACCCGGGCCGGCGTGTAATCCGCCAGAAACGCCCGCAACTCCTCGAACCCGGTGGTGTGCTCGGCGACGAACCGGGAATCGATCAGGTCCGCGTCAATCAGTACCTTCATCATCCCATAGAGAAGCGCCAGGTCCGTGCGCGGTTTCAGCGGCAGATAGAGATCGGCTTTCATGGCGGTCTTGCTGATCCGCGGATCGGCCACCAGCACCGTCTTGTCCGGGTTGCGCTCCAGATGGGTGTACAGGATGGGATGGTTGTCGGCGATATTGGCGCCGATGAGAAAGACGCAATCGGCGCGTTCCAGGTCGGCGTAACATCCCGGCGGCCCGTCACTGCCGAACGACCGCTTGTAACCGGCGACCGCGCTGGCCATGCACAGCGTGGTGTTGCCGTCATAATTCGAGGTTCCCAGCCCCAGTTGCGCCAGTTTGCCCAGCGTATAGAACTCCTCGGTCACCAACTGTCCGGTGCCGACCACCGCAACCGATTCCGGCCCGTGTTCTTTCTGGATTTTCCGGAAACGCTCCGCCATGACGGAAAGCGCCCGGTCCCAACTCACCCGCGTCAACTGGTTTTCCCGGCGCAGAAGGGGATGCCGCGCCCGGTCCGGCGCATGGATCGCGTAATGGGCGGTCAGTCCCTTGGGACACAGCATTCCGCGGTTCACGGAGTGGTCGGGGTCTCCCCGAACGCTGACCGCCTTGCCGTCGCGAACGCCGAGCTTGATGCCGCAACCCACCGAACAATAGCCGCAGGTCGTGGACACCCAGTGGTCCGGAATCTTTGCCTCCGCCATGAGGCCGAATTGTGGATCGCTTCCGAAACGGTATCGCTCCGCGCCGGTGTCCCAGCCGAGAATTCCCTGCAAGGTTTTAAATAATGTAGAAGACTTTGTCATGAGGCCCCGAAAAAAATTTGAAAACCATTTGGCTACTCCGTCCGGAAAAAGTTTCCGGGCATGTTCTTGGGAACGACGGTGACGAAAAAGAGGTAACGGCCCAGTATCTCCCCCGACAAAGTCAGCGAGAAGGCCAGGCTAACCACGGCCATGAAACCTCCCCACCCCGTGGCGGGATTCATGGCCATTTCATATCCTACCCAGGGCATCAAAATCGCTCCCGCCACCAGGAGGCCCAGGCGCGCCAGGAAGTGGCCCTTGAAATTCACGGTCAACAGCCGCGTCGTGGCATGGAGTTCCGGGTTTTGCTCACCGGCGAGATAGAACAACATCTGCACCTGGTTTAAAAGTTGAAAGAACGCCGCCGCGCCGATGAACAACAAAATAAGGCGGAGCGCCGGGTTGACGGCGGCGAGAACAGCGCTCCAATCGTTCGGCGGGATATGCCACAAGGACACCGTGTAAGCCGCCAGGGCAAAGAGCGGTCCCAAAACCGCCGCCGTGGTCAGAAACGAAACGGGCGTGCGCGGCGTGTTCCACGCCGGCCGCGCCGGCACCATGTAAATATAAGCGCTGGCAACCAGTCCGGCGACACCCACCCCCGCCACCAGGCCTCCCCAGGCCTGACGATACGCCCCACCCGCAAAACCGGCCCAGGCAAACCATTCGGGCATCAACTCCATGCCCCACAGCAGGGAATAAACAATCGCCGCCATGGCGAACAGGGTGAACAGCAACACCTCCCGGCTCAGCCAGCTCCGCCGCCACATCTTCAGGGCGCGGAAGGCGTAAAGGGGCCTGCCGAGATGAAACACCGAGGCCCCCAAGGCCAACCACCCCACCAGAATCGAAAACACCGCCCCCAGGGCCACGGCGTCATGCGCCGCGGCGGAAAGCGCCCGCCCCGTGGAAAACCAGTCCGCAAGCCAGAAGGTGACGAAACCACCGATGGACATTTGCGTCAAAAGCGTCAAGATGATCAGCGAGGGATGCGCCTTCTCCGGCTTGACCTGATAATAACCGGTGGTGACCGTCGGGTCGGGCAAGTGATCCGGAAGCGTAAACCGGGTGGTGGACAGAGTGCCTTCCACCCGCGGAATGCCCGGCGCATCGCCCGCGCCCGGATTGCGTTTCCAACCTTCCGGGCGAACCGACTCGATGGTGATGGCTCCGGTCGGACACGACCCCACGCAGGCCGGTTCCTGCCCCTCGGACAGGCGGGAACGGCACATGTCGCACTTGGTGACGATCTTCCGGTCCTCATTGTACTTGGGCACGCCATACGGGCAATTCCACGTGCAATATTGACAACCGATGCACTGATCCTCCTGCAACAGGACAATTCCCGTCCCTTCCTTGCGGTAGGCGTCCACCGGACAGCCGGTCAGGCAGGCCGGTTCCAGGCAATGGTTGCATCCCATGGACACATAAGCCCGGAAGGTGTGAGGGTAGGCGCCGCCTTCAACTTCGCCGACGCGCCGCCATTGGACATCGGGCGGATTGTTGTTTTGTTCGGAACACGCCACCTCGCAACAATGGCAACCGATGCACTTGGTCATGTCGAAATGGAAGCGGTAATTCTCCCCGGACTCCAGAGGCAATTGGGGAATGCGTACCGGCAAGGCCTCGGGCACGCTGTCCGTGGGAACGGCGCACGTTAACGTCATCGTATCGGTCATAAATTGTAATGTATGGAAGAAGAATCTTGCGATTCAAGGGTTGAAAAATTGTCTGTGAATAAAAAAACTACGGATTAAATCTTGACCATGACGGACGCCGCCCGCCAGCTGGTCCGCCACCGGGTTTGCACCGCCAGGATGACGAGCAGGCAAACAACGGCCAGGCCGGCGAAGGTCATGAAACCCAGCTGGTAACTGCCCGTCCATTCTCTGGAGTAGCCCAGCAGGGAAGCCAGGCAAAAGCCGCCTATCCCGCCGGCGGTCCCCACGATGCCGGTGATGGTGCCGATTTCTTTTCCGAACCGCAGGGGGACGAGTTGGAAAACCGCGCCGTTGCCCATGCCCAGGGCCAGCATGGCAATCGAAAGCACCACCAGCGCCAGGGAGGGGGAATCCGCCTCCAAACCGACGGCAAACAGGCTCAGGGCCATCACAACGTACAGGATCAGCAGGGTTTTGATGCCGCCGATCCGGTCGGCAAGCGCGCCGCCCAACGGCCTGACCATACTGCCGACAAACACGCAAACGGACGTGAAAGTCCCGGCTGTCACGGGATCCAGGCCATACTGGTCGTTAAAATAAATCACCAGCGAGGAAGCCAGGCCGACAAACCCGCCGAACGTCACCATGTAAAACAGGGAGAACCACCACGTGTCCGTTTCCTTGAGAATATAAAAGTAATGCGGAGTCTGACGGGACGCTTCTTTCCCCGGCGCGTCCTTTGCCATCAGACTAAACACCAGCAGGGTGAACGCCGCCGGGATAATGGCCAGGCCAAACACCGCCTGCCAGCCGAAAGCTTCCGCCAGGCGGGGCGCAAGCAGTGCGGCCAAAACCGTTCCGACATTTCCGGCGCCGGCGATTCCCAACGCCAGCCCCTGGTATTGCGGCGGATACCACTGGCCCGCCAGGGGCAGGGCGACGGCGAAACTGGCGCCCGCCACTCCGAGGAAAAACCCCATCAGGTAAAGCCCCTCCAAACTGCGCAGACCCAGGAACCAGGCGAAAAACAAGGCCAGAATTACCAGAGCCTGGCCGATCTGCCCCGTCCTCCGCGACCCCAGGCGGTCAACCAGAAACCCGGCGGGAATGCGCAACAAGGCGCCGAACAAAACCGGAACGGCAACCATCAGCCCCGTTTGCGCCGGATGCAATTCCAGGTCCCGGGCGATGTGCACCGCCAGCGATCCCAGAACCACCCAGATCATACAGCTCGACATAAAATACAAAAACGCGCTGAACAATGTCGGCTTGTGTCCCTGCTTGCAAAATCCTCTGATCATACGTTCCTCTTTCCTAACATACCGTTGCCGCGGGCGTCTTCTTGACAACCGGGGTGGCCGGCGCGGCCGGTTTTTGTTTCATGTCTTTTTTCCGTGTCTTCGCTCCCTTGATGGGGTGCATTTTTTCCCGGGTGTGGTACGGGATGATTCCTTCCAGAACCTGGGGCAACCGGTCGCAGGGAACGTTTTGCAACAGCTTGGTGGCGGGTTTCGGATGCGGCCCGGCGCGGCCGCCGACATAAACATCCACGGCGTCCACCACCTCCCCGGCCACTTTGATGCGCTTACCCAGCAAGCCGATGTCCGCCACCAAATGGTTGCCGCACCCGGCGGGGCATCCGGACCAGTGCATGGAGATGGGCGCGACGTCTTTCAATTTTTCCTCCAGCTTCCCCGCCACCTCCAGCGCGCGGCTTTTGGTTTCTATGGCGGCGAGGGAGCAGTAGTCCGACCCCACGCAACTGACCAGGTTTTGCACCACGCGCGACGGCGCATAGGACAACTCGCTGACCAGTAACGGCTCCTCCAGCAAATCACCCAGTTTTTTATCCGACACATTGGGGATAATCAGGGTCTGCGCGGGCGAAATCCGCAACTCCCCGGTTCCGTATTTTTCCGACAACACGCCCAGCTCGCCAAAGTCCTCGGCGCGGATTCTTCCCACCCGCACTTTCAAACCAACGTAGTTCATCAACCCCTGCTTTTGCCGGTAAATTCCGGAGTGGTCTTTTTTTTCGTTGTTGCGCAGGTCTTGCCCGGCCCGCGCCAGGGGGCGTTTCAGGCGCCGCGCCAACTCCGAACGAAACCGGTCGACACCCCATTCGTCCAAAAGAAAGGCCAGACGGTTCTGCGTCCGAAGCTCCCGGCTCCCGTGATCCCGGTACAACAAAATCACGGCAGAGCACACTTCAACCACTTCCTCCGGTAATACAAATATATCAAGAGGCGAGGCGATGCGATAGCCTCCGGAGCCCAATTTCCCTCCGGCCATGACGTTGAATCCGACCCGTGCCTCGTCCGTGTCTTGCCTGCCGGCAGGGATCAATGCCAGGTCCTGGGTCTCCGTGTGCAGGCAATTGTCCGGGCACCCCGTGATGGCGACGTTGAATTTCCTGGGGAGATTGGTGAACTCCCGGTTTTCCAGAATGTGCTGGGTCAACGCCTTCACCAGAAAAGAAGCGTCGATCGCCTCCCGCGGATGCAGTCCCGCCACCGGACATCCCATCACATTTCTAACATTGTCCAGACCGGTTTGCAGGGAAGTCAAACCTACCGATTCCATCAGCTCAAACACTTGCGGCACATCGTCGATCCGCAAATGCCGGACCTGCACCTGTTGCCGGGTGGTGATATCAATCAACCCGTTGCCGAATTCCCGGGCGATCCGGGCCAGCATTTTCACCTGATGCGAAAAGGTCTGTCCGTTGGCCATCCGCACGCGCAACATGAAGTAGCCGGGCGTCGGTTTACGCAAAAATAATCCGTGCCACTTCAATCGTTGCACGTCCTCCTCGCAGATGGACTCCCAACCTTCCCTGGCGAACCGGGCGATATCCCCGGCAATATCGAGGCCGTCCTTTTCGCCCTTCAATTTTTCTATTTTGTTCACCACGCAGTGCCTCGGGAACTTTTTACTTTAGAATTTCATAAGATAGAATTGAAAGAAACAGGTACATTCAATATCCGTGCCAATTCCCGAAACCGCGGAACCTCCCGTTTAAACGGGCGAATCCGGAGCATCAAACCGATCCCGGAATGCGAGCGCCGGGGAATTCCGCACCATTTTTGTGCACACAAAAACCCGTCTGCTGAAAAAACGCACAATCCGGGCGCCGGAGGATGTTACAATCAGGCCGTGAGAATAATACGGTCTGAGTTGGATAAAATTCGAGAAGCACTGGAGCTGTTTTTTGAAACGGCACTGCCCGACGATATAAAGCATCGGAATTCCGAGGTGAACATCGAAAAGAATTGAATCTTGTGTCCCCGAAATTCATAATTGCCATCAGTAGTGTCCGGGGAAAATTAAAAGCTTCATTGAAAATATGAGGCTTAGTTAGGCTCTTTTTTTAACCGGACAGCATAAAGGAACCCTTTAAACGGCTATAAACGCCCTTTCCACAATGAAAAGGGATTCTCAAATGATTCCAGAAAAGCTTTTCAGGAATTGAGATCAGGGTTTCCCCGGACAGCATGGATCGCAAAAAGCTAACTTATTGAAAAATAAAGAAGTTGATTTCTTTGAAAACACTATAACAACGAGATCAAGAATTTCCCCGGACAGTAGTGAATTGCCATCATTAATCACCTTCGATACTCACCAGAAAATAGCCGAGAAGTTTTTGAGGAGCGGCAGAACAGAAGGAATAAAATTAGGAACATGAGAAGCGCTTGAAAAGCGGAAGTGCCGATTTTTGTTTACTGTTTGTTTACTGATGGTAAAAATGGGATTTTAATTGGATCGTAGGGGCTGGGTTAAAAATCGGAGGCAGGGAAATTAAATGAAACGCAACGTAATACAAATTATCTTGTATCCAGGCACAGAAAGCGGCTATGTGGCCGAGTGCGTCAGTCTGCCGGTCATTACCCAGGGAAAGTCGATAGACGATACCGTTAAAAATATAAAAGAGGCGTTGGCCCTCCATTTTGAGGACGAAACGCCGGAAGAATCCGGCCTTTCACCTGACGCGCCGCTCATTGTCAGCATGGAGCTTGAACCGGTCCATGCCCAAACTTAGGCGTTTGTCCGGAACGCAACTGATTTCTATCCTGAAAAACTTCGGCTTTACCCTTGCCGGACAAAAAGGCAGTCATGTCAAGTTGGCAAGGATTGTAGACGGCAAAAGACAAACTCTTACTCTTCCCAATCACAAGGAAATTGACACCGGTACGCTTCGCGCGATTTATCGGCAAGCGTTGGCTTACATCCCGGACACTGAATTAAGAAGTCATTTTTATTCGGAATAAGAGGCGCTACAGGGAATCGGGCAGGTGGAAGACCGGGGTGTAGGGTTGGAGGCGTTGGCGTCGCCACCAGGCGCCGTTCTTCTCTCTGACGGCGGAATCGGTGAACCGGTAATCGTACAGCCAGGCGCGGCAAGGAAAAGGCAAGGGGCGAGCAGGGCGAAAAAAAACAGTTTTTTCCATGGTAATGAAACCTCCCGTTCCGTTTTCGGCTGTTCGGATTGGTTTGGCAACGGGGTTTTGCCATCAACCTTCCCACTTGCCGGGGCGCGGATCGGCGGTCGGATTATTTCTTCAGCGTTTTGCCCAGTTTGGCCTCGACCGAGGCGACCTTGGATTGCAGTCGGCCCTTGTGGCCTTTACGGGCGTCGATTTTGATGGAGCAGGTGATGCGGTTGCAGTCGGCGCTCATGGCCTCGTAGCATTGTTTGACGACCGCCATCACCTCGTCCCATTCCCCCTCCAGAACCGTGCCCATGGGGTTGAGCCGGTAGTCCAGTCCGCTTTCGTCGATGATTTTCAGCGACCGGCTGACGTAGGGGCTGACGCTTTCGCCTTTGTCCAGGGGAGTCATGCTGAATTCGAGAAGCACCATATTCGGATCTCCTTGAAAAATATGCTTGCATTTTATGGCCCAAATATGAAATGATCAAGCCAATTCGAAATCCCAAAAATTCGAATCATTCCCAAGGAAAGTTGGTAGCGGTATTTGCGCGAAATTGCTATTTTACGCGACAAGATAGACCGGATCGACGACCGGCTGTTGAAGATGATCAACCGCCGAGCCGAGCTGGCTATCAAAATCGGCAGGGAAAAATCCAAGCGGGGCGGCGACAACCATTTCCACGTTCCCCATCGGGAGCGGGAGATCATTGACCGCCTCAAGGAAGCCAACCGGGGCCCGTTTCCGAACACCTCGGTGGAGGCGGTTTTTCGGGAGATTTTCTCGGCGACACTGGCGCTGGAGAAACCTCTCAAGATCGCCTATCTGGGCCCGGAAACCACCTTCACCCACCAGGCGGCCATCAAGCAATTCGGTCATGGGACGGTGTTTTTGCCGCACCCGGCCATTGACGCCATTTTCCACGAAGTGGAGCGCGGCGGCGCCGACTACGGCGTCGTCCCCATCGAAAACTCCAGCGAGGGCGTGGTCAACCTGACGCTGGATTGCTTCGTCGATTCGCCTCTTTTGATTTGCGATGAAATCAAGCTGGGTATCTCGCTCTATTTATTGTCGCGGGTGCAAGACCCCAGCGAGATCAAGGTGGTCTATTCCCACCCCAACCCCCTGGCGCAGTGCCGGAACTGGTTGAACCGCCACCTGCCGGAGGTCGAGAAAGTGGAGACCTCCAGCACCGCCACCGCCGCAGAGATGGCGGTCAAGAACAAGCACGCCGCGGCGATTTCCGGGAAACTGGCCGCCGAGCATTACCGGTTGAGCGTCCACGCCGCAAATATCCAGGACCGCACGGAAAACTACACTCGCTTTCTCGTCATCGGCAAAACGCCCGCCAAACGGGCGAAGTCCAATAAAACGTCCATCATGTTTTCCATCAAGGACGAGGCCGGGGCGCTCCTGAAAACACTGCAACTGTTTGCCCGGAACAAAATCAATTTATCCAGGATCGAATCCAGGCCCCTGCGGAACCGGCCCTGGGAATACCTGTTTTACCTCGATTTTGAAGGCCATATCGAGGACAAGGCCATCGCTCGGGTGATCGAGCTGTTGAAACGGCGATGCCTGTTTTTAAACGTTCTGGGTTCTTATCCACAAAAGGTCTGAGCCGAACCATGAAACCCTTGTTTGAACAGATAACGATAGTCGGCGTGGGCCTTTTAGGCGGGTCGCTGGCCCAGGCGTGCCGCCGGCGCGGCCTGGCCGGCAAAATCGTCGGTTGCGGCAGAAACCGCGAGAACATCGAAGCGGCCAAAAGACAGGGTCTCATTGATGAAGCGTTCACCGACCTGCCCGCGGCCGCCAGGGGGTCCGACCTGATTGTCATCTGCACCCCCGTGGGCAGTATCGCGCGTTGCGCCCGCGCCATGATTCCCGCTCTCCGCAAGGGTTGCATTCTCATTGATGTCGGCTCGGTCAAGGCCCCCGTGGTCGAGGAAATGGAGAAAGCGCTTCCCGCGGGCGTTTGTTTTGTCGGGACGCACCCCATCGCCGGCAGTGAAAAATCCGGGTTCGCGGCTTCCGACCCGGACTTGTTTGAAAACGCGAAATGCGTCGTCACGCCCACGCCGAACACCGACCGGGCCGCCCTGGGCCGCGTCACCGAGTTGTGGCAAAAGCTGGGCTCGACGGTTTTGTCGATGGATGCGAGCGAGCACGACATCGTTTACGGAGCGGTCAGCCATTTGCCTCACATCGTCGCTTTCGCGCTGGTAAACACCATTGCCGGCCTGAAAACGCGGCAAGGCCAGGTGATCGCCTCATACGGCGGCAACGGCTTGAAAAGCATGTCACGCCTGGCTGTCAGCGAACCGGTTATGTGGAAGGACATCTGCATTTTCAACAAGGACGCGGTGCTGGACATTATCGAACGGTTCGAGGACACCCTGGACGAAATCAAATCGGGAATCGGCAGGGAGGAAGAGGACTATTTGGTCAAACTATTTACGAACGCCAGGGAAACGTTTGAACCGGCGTTCAGGAAATAACTGAATGATTATCGCGATTGACGGACCGGCCGGGAGCGGCAAGAGCACCATCGCCAAAACCATCGCCGAAAAACTGGCGTTTCGCTACATCAACAGCGGAGCCATGTACCGCGCCGTCGCCTGGACCGCGCAAAACAACGGCATGGACCTGAATGACCGGGAACAGGTTGCCCGGGTGGCGGCGGAACTGGACATCGAATTTGTTCCCCATCCGGATGGGCAAAAAGTAATGGTCAACGGCAACGACGTCACGCAAATCCTCAAGAGCGAGGTGGTGGGCAAAGGCGCCGCCGTCGTCGCCAGCCAGCCCAAGGTCCGCGAAATCATGACCGCCCTGCAACGCCACATGGGCCACGAAGGGAAAATCGTCATGGAGGGGCGGGATATCGGCACCGTGGTGTTCCCCCATGCCGACATCAAGTTCTATTTTGACGCCGACCCCGTCGAGCGGGGGAAACGCCGCTACCACGAACTGAGGGCCAAGCAACAGCAAGTCAACCTGGAAAAGATCGTCGCGCAAATCAAGCAACGCGATTATGAAGACGCGCACAGAAAAATCGCCCCGCTGATTCGGGCCAAGGACGCTATTTACCTGGATACCACCCATTTAACCATTGATGAAGTCGTGGACAAGGTAGTGGAACACATCGGGCCCGCCGCCAATGTCTGAAAAATTTTACGAAAGGATTGAATCACCATGAAGGACAAATCGAATACCCTGGACCTGGATATGGACGAACAGGAGGAGATGACCGAACAGGAAAAAGCCGAGTTCCGAGAAATGGAGGAATTCTATGACCGTAGCCTAAAAAAATTCAAGGCCGGGGAACTTATTTTCGGCAAGGTAATCGACGTTTCCAAGGAAACGGTCACCCTGGACGTAGGATTTAAATCGGAGGGCATCGTCAGCCTCGACGAGTTCCCCAGCGGCGAGAAGACACTCAAGATAGGCGACGAGATCGAGGTGTTTCTCGAAAGAATCGAGGACGAACACGGCGTCGTGGTTTTGTCCAAGGAGAAGGCCGACAAAATCAAGGTTTGGGACCTGCTGGTCAAGGCCTCGGAAAACGATGAAACCATCGAGGGCACCGTGGTGGCCAAGGCCAAGGGGGGATTGACGGTGGACATCGGCCTCAAGGCTTTTTTGCCGGGATCGCAAATCGACCTCCGTCCCATTCGCAATCTGGAAAAACTGATCGGCGAAAAGTTCCAGATGAAAATCATCAAGATGAACAAGAAACGAGGCAACATCGTCTGCTCGCGCAGGATTCTGCTTGAGGAACAGCGCAAGCAGGCCCGCCATGAAACCCTGGCAAACATGAAGGAAGGCAACCTGGTGGACGGCATTGTCAAAAACATCACGGACTACGGCGTGTTTATCGACCTGGGCGGCATCGACGGGCTATTGCACATTACCGACATGTCCTGGGGGCGCGTGAACCATCCTTCCGAAATGTTCTCCATCGGCGACAAAATAAAGGTGATGGTCCTCAAATTCGACAAGGAAAGCGAGCGGGTTTCCCTGGGACTCAAGCAGATCACCCCCGACCCGTGGATCGACCTGGAGAATAAATATCCGGTGAATTCCAAAATCACCGGCAAGGTGGTGAGCATTACGGATTACGGCGCCTTCATCGAACTTGAAAAAGGCATCGAGGGCCTCGTCCATATTTCGGAAATGTCCTGGAGCCGCCAAACCAAGCATCCCAGCAAAATCGTTTCCATTCACGATATGGTGGAAGCCGTCGTCCTGACTCTCGACAAGGAAAAGAAGCGCATCTCCCTGGGAATGAAGCAGGTTGAACCGAATCCCTGGGAAGACATCGAAAACAAGTATCCCATCGGCTCCGAGGTAACCGGTACGGTGAGAAACCTGGCGGATTTCGGGGCCTTTGTGGAACTGGAGGACGGAGTGGACGGGTTGATCCATATTTCCGACCTTTCCTGGGGCAAGATCAAACATCCGTCGGAAGTCATCAAGAAAAAGGAGCAAGTCAAGGCCGTTGTCCTGCACATCGACAAGGACGCCTTTCGCATTTCCCTGGGGATCAAACAATTGCAACCCAACCCCTGGGACGACATCGCCGAGCGTGTGCCCGTGGGAACGGAGGTGACCGCAACCATTATCAAAACCACCGGGTTCGGCGCTTTTGCCGAATTCGACGATGGATTGGAAGGCTTGATTCATATCTCCCAATTGAGCACCGAGAAAGTCTCGCACCCGGAAAAAGTGGTCAAGGTGGGTGACGTCGTCAAGGCAAAGGTGGTCAAGGTGGATACGACAAACAAGAAGATCGGCCTGAGCATCAAGGCCTATGAGGCCGACATGGACGTTTCGGCAATCGAGCAGGAACAGGCTCTGATGGAAAACGGCAAGACCGGCGCCAAGGACGAAACATGAGCCGGCGGGTTGTATTATGGAAGCGGTAAACGCACCACGAAAGAAAAAGTCTTTTCTTGTCCGGCTATTCTACTTTTTTGTGGGAGTCCTGGCGCTGGTGGGTCTTTCGCGAATTCTGGCCGTCTTTCTGCCGGACCAGCTGGTTGCGGCGCGGCCAAAAGTCGGCGTTGTGGAAGTGCACGGAATTATTACGGATTCCCGGGACGTGGTTCGCCAGTTGGTCAAGTATCGGGAGGACCCTTCGATCAAGGGGATTATTCTGCGGATCGATTCTCCCGGCGGCGCGGTGGCGCCCTCGCAGGAAATTTACAATGAAGTGCTGAAAACCCGGGACACAAAGAAGATCATCGCTTCCATGGGCAGTCTGGCGGCTTCCGGCGGGTATTACATCGCCAGCTCCGCCGACCGCATCGTTGCCAACCCCGGAACCTTGACCGGTAGCATCGGGGTAATCATGGCCTCTTCCAACATCCAGAAATTGATGGACAAAATCGGCATCAAACCTCAAGTGATCAAAAGCGGAAAATTCAAGGATGCCGGTTCTCCCTTGCGCCCCATGCTGGCTGAGGAGCGCAAAATCCTGCAACAGGTTCTCGATGACGTGCATCAACAGTTTGCCGAAGCCGTTTCCAAGGCCCGCAATATGCCCCTTGATGAAGTCAACAAACTGGCCGACGGGCGCATATTTACCGGCAGGCAGGCCATGAAGTTCAATCTTGTGGACCAACTGGGAGGTTTTGAAGACAGCGTCGAGTTGCTGATGCAACTCCTTGATCTGAAAAAACGTCCCAAGCTGATTCAGGAAAAGGAGTTTCGCAGTCTTTTAAGCTGGCTGATCGAAGGCTATTCACCAGCGCGGATCGCCGATACGATAGCCTCTTATGACAAGCTCCCGGTCCTGCAATACCTCTGGCGTGGCTGAGAGCCGGAAAAACACTCTGAAAGCCCTTGACTTAATTGACTTTGATGATATACTTCCATCCGATTTTTCCCAATACCTTCAATATCAATATAAACATATCGGGGGAAATTTTTGATGACCAAGGCGGAGCTGGTTGCGAAAGTTGCCGGTCAAATCAATTTGACCAAAAAGCAAACGGAAGTCGTAGTAAGCACAGTATTTCAAAGCATTACGGAATCGCTCAGCCAGGGTAAAAAGGTTGAACTTCGAGGGTTCGGCAGTTTTCGTATCCGCGAGCGCAACCCGAGGATTGGCAGAAATCCGAAATCCGGCGAAACCGTCAATGTCCCCGGCAAGAAAGTTCCATTCTTCAAGGCGGGCAAGGAGCTGAGAGAGCTGGTCGATACTGACAATTCCCAGGAATAGCGGATAACTCTTTCCTTATTTCCAGCGGTTAACCCGATACCATTTTGTTCCAGACAAAATTGGTCCCGTGTCGTCCGTCGCTGGCGTTTGGAGTTTTTTAAACCATCTTTCCCACCCATGTGCTGGACGTTCCCGAGCGTCGTCGTACATCCGTCCGGTTACTTGTGAAACCGTACACAACCCGACTTACAATTTTTCTGGTTCTGGCCACCGCCGTTCGCCTGTTTCTGATCACCCGCCTGAATCTCACCGGCGACGAGGCTTACTACTGGGACTGGTCGCGGCATTTGCAGTGGAGTTATTTCGACCACCCTCCGATGGTGGCATTCCTTATCGCCCTGACGACCGGGATAGGAGGCAGTACCGAATTTTTTGTGCGGCTGGCCGCCGTCATTCCGGGAATCGGTTTGTCCCTGGTGACGTATTTTCTCGGCAGGGACATCTTTGAAAGCGCAAAAGTCGGGTTTTATTGCGTTCTCTGGCTGAACGTGATCCTGATCTTTTCGCTGGGCTCCGTGGTGATCACCCCGGACACTCCCCAGGTCTTTTTCAGCGCCCTGACCCTGTACCTGCTTTTCCACGCCATTTTCAAGCAGAAACCGCATTTCTGGTATTACTCCGGGCTGTCCCTGGGATGTTCCCTGTTGAGCAAGTACACCGGAATCCTGCTGGCGCCCTGTACGGCGTTGTTCCTGGGTCTGTCCTTTCGCCACAAGCACGTTCTCGGGCAAAAAGAACCTTGGCTGGCGCTGGCGCTGGCGGCGCTGGTGTTCAGTCCGGTCATCATCTGGAATGCGGCGAACGGCTGGATTTCCTTCGGCTTTCAGGCTTCCCACGGTTTCACGGGCAAGCCGGTTGAGCCTGTCACAAGCGTTCTGGAGTACCTGGGGAGCCAGGCGATGCTGGTCACGCCTTTTGTTTTTACCGCCCTGGTCGCGGCGCTGGTCTATTGCTATCAGTTCTGGCGCAAGGAGAGAGACGACCGGTTTCTCTTTTTGCTGGCTTTTTCCGTGCCGATTTTCCTGTTTTTCCTGCTCGTCAGTTTTAACAGCAAGGTGGAGGGCAACTGGCCGGTCATGGCCTATTTCCCCGCGACGCTTGCCATGGTGGGGCTTTACTTCTCCCGTGGCGGGCGCGACCGGGCGGCCGGCAACACCATGCTCGGCTTCGTCAAGGAAACCGCCGTCTATACGGGAATCCTGGTCGCCGTGGCGGTTCATGTCCAGGCGATGTTTAATATCATCCCGCTGTCGCTCCAATCGGACGTCTTTGCCAAAAGAGCCTACGGTTGGGAACAACTGGGCCGGAAGGCCGGAAAACTCTTGCAGAACACCGGCAGGCCCCGTAAAATTTTTGTGTTCGCCGACCGCCACCAGATTACCGGCGAGTTGGGGTTTTACATTCCGGGACAACCGCAAACCTACAGAATCCATGGCCTGAAACGATACCCCTACCTGGGAAACCTCGATCACCTGGCCGGGAAAGACGGTCTTTACGTGTTTGTCGAGGGACGCGGAAACCTCCCTCTGGTCAAGCAACATTTCGACTCGGTGATGGAACTGAACTCCTTGCCCATCGAGTGGAAAGGACAAACCGTCCGCACCTTCCGGTTTTTCCTGTGTCAAAACTACAAGGGAGGCCTTTTGGAGGTTTAATTTTTCAACCTTGAGGCGCGCAAAGATCATTTCATGATTATCAAACCCGATTGCCGATATTTTAACGGCGAGAAGCCCTGCAAATTCAAGAGACCCTGTGAAGGCTGTGACGAGTACAGCCCCATGGGCAAGCGTATTCTGATCGTCAAGCTGGCCGCCATGGGCGACGTTCTGCGCACAACGCCCCTGCTGGCCGCCTTGAAAACCCGCTATCCGCAGTCGCATATCACCTGGGTCGTGGACCCGGCATCCTACGACTTGTTGCGGGACAACCGCCATATCGACCGCCTGTTCGAGTTTCGGGAAGAGACCCGCCTGCAACTTGCGGTGGAGGAGTTCGACCTTCTGCTTTCCCTGGACAAGGATGCGCGCGCCGCCGCCTGGGCCATGCAAATCAACGCCGGGGAGAAGAAAGGCTTTGGCCTCTCACGCTACGGCAACATTTTTCCCTTGAACCCGGAGTGCCAGCACGCCTTTGAACTGGGCCTCGACGATGAGTTGAAGTTTCGCAAAAACCGCAAAACCTACCAGGAAATCATTTTCGAGGCGGTCGGGTTGGAGTACCATGGCGAGCCGTACGAGTTGACGGTGCGGCCCGAGGAGTCCGAATACGCCGCGCAGGTTTTGCGGACAACCGGCGTGCGCAACGGTTCCCGGCTGGTCGGCGTCTGCCCCGGCGCCGGGCCGCTGTTCGCCAACAAATCCTGGACCGTCGAAGGCTATGCGACCCTGATCGACTCGTTGAACGGGATGGACGGCGTGCAAGTGCTACTCCTGGGCGGCAAGGCGGAAGTCGAAAAAAACGCCGCAATCAAACAACGCCTGCGTTCCCCGGTTCTGGATGCCGGCAACCACCACACCCTGCCCCAGTTTTCCGCCATCATCCGCAA
Organism: Nitrospinales bacterium; assembly: GCA_046757665.1. Lineage (GTDB taxonomy): Bacteria > Nitrospinota > Nitrospinia > Nitrospinales > JAJDAT01 > JBHHYO01. The sequence continues at coordinate 9,751 of JBHHYO010000037.1, read as the reverse complement.
CTGCGACCTGGTGATCACCGGCGATACCCTGCCCATGCACCTGGCCATCGGCCACGGCAAACACGTCCTGGCGATTTTCGGGCCGACCTGTCCGCAGGAAATCGATCTTTACGGGCGCGGGGAAATTATCGTCAGCCCCATCGAATGCGCCCCCTGCTACAAGAAAACCTGTGATATCATTCAACACTGCATGGTGCGGATTCCCGCCGGCCTGGTTTGCGAAAAAACCCGGCACATCGTGCAAAACCGGCTGTGATGTTGAACGCCGTCGCCATGATCCCGACATACAACGAGCGGGACAACATCGCCGCCCTGATCCACGATATCCTGGAACTGGATCCCTCCTTCGGCGTAGTGGTCGTCGATGACGACTCTCCGGACGGTACCAGCCGGGAGGTGGAGGCGATCGGCAAAAACGAACCGCGGGTTCACCTGATCACGCGCAAAAACAAACGGGGGCGGGGCACCGCCGGCATCGAGGGCATGTTGTACGCGGTCGAGCTGGGAGCAAACTTCATCATCGAAATGGATGCGGACTACTCGCACCATCCGCGCTACATCCCCGCGCTGGTCGAGGCGATGCGGGACTGCGACGTCGCCATCGGCTCGCGCGCCGTGGCGGGCGGCAGGGAAACCGGACGCGGCCCCATCCGCGTCGGCATCACCCAGTTCGCCAGCTTGTTCATCCGCGTCGTGATGGGGCTTTCCATAAAGGATTGCACCTCGGGCTTTCGTTGTTTCAAGCGGGAAGTCTTGCAGGCCATCGGCCTCGAGAACATGGTTTCCGTCGGCCCCTCCATCGTCGAGGAAATCCTGTACGCCTGTCACCTGAAAGGGTTTAAGATGAAAGAAATTCCCATTGTTTTTGAAGACCGGGTGAAAGGCGATTCAACAAAAACGCTGGGCCAGTTTGTCGATACCATGGTGCAAATCGTCCGGTTCCGCATCAGCATGAAACGGTGAACATGTCGGGAAACACGTTCGGAAAACTGTTCAAGATATCCACCTGGGGCGAGTCCCACGGACCGGGTGTCGGCGTGGCGCTGGAAGGTTGTCCCGCCGGCCTGCCCCTGAAAGAGAAAGACATCCAGAAAGAACTCGACCGCCGGCGCACGGGGCAAAGCAAAGTCACCACCACCCGCAAGGAGGCCGACCGGGTGCGTATTCTCTCGGGCGTGTTCCAGGGCAAAACCACGGGCACCCCCATTGCCCTGTGGGTGGAAAACGAGGACGCGGATTCCTCGAAGTACGACGCCATCAAGGACCTGTTCCGCCCCGGCCATGCCGATTTCACCTACTGGATGAAATACGGATTCCGGGATCACCGCGGCGGCGGCCGCTCCAGCGCCCGGGAAACGGTCGGCCGCGTCGCCGCCGGAGCCGTCGCCAAAAAACTGCTGGCCCGGTACCGCATTAAAGTCGTCGCCTACACCAAGCAAATCGGCCCCATCGTTGCCCAGACCATCGACTTCAACGAAATCGAGAACAACATCGTCCGCTGTCCGGACAAACGCCGCGCCCAGAAAATGATCGACTACGTCATGAAGATGCGGAAAAAGGGCGATTCCGTCGGCGGCATTCTGGAAGTCGTGGCGCGGGGCGTGCCCGCCGGCCTCGGAGAACCGGTTTTCGACCGGCTGGACGCCGACCTGGCCAAGGCGGTGATGTGCATCCCCGCCGTCAAGGGCGTGGAAATCGGTGTCGGCTTCGCCGCCGCCGCCATGTCCGGCTCCCAGTGCAACGACCGCTTCACCTGCAAGGGAAAGAAAATCGTCACCAAAACCAACAACGCCGGCGGCATCCTGGGCGGCATCTCCAACGGCATGGACATCGTGCTCCGGCTGGTGGTGAAACCGACCTCGTCGATTTTGATCGAACAGGAAACCGTCACCACCCGGGGGAAGAAAACCACGGTGCGCGTCGAGGGCCGCCACGACCCCTGCGTGTCCCCCAGAGCCGTGCCCATCGTCGAGGCCATGGTGGCGCTGACCCTGATCGACCACCTCATGAGAAACAAACACTCCCGCCTGACGAAATAAAAAACAGTCCATGAAAGTCGGATTCGTTCAAAACAGCCCGGTCTTTGGAGAGGTTGGGGCAAACCTGGAGCGGCTGGAGGCGCTGTTGCGCGGCGTCGAGGCGGACCTGCTGGTACTGCCGGAACTGTTTGCGACGGGCTACCAGTTCACCGGCCGAGCCGAGGCGCTGGCGCAGGCGGAGCCCGTTCCCGGCGGGCCAACCGGCGAGCGTCTGCAATCTCTTGCCGCGTCCGTCAATGCCGTTTTGGTGGCGGGCATTGCCGAGCGGGACGGTGATGCGGTTTACAACTCCGCCCTCGTCGTCGGTCCGCGAGGCTATATCGGCAAATACCGCAAGGCGCATTTGTTCGACACCGAGAAACAGTGTTTCCTGCCCGGCAACCTGCCCTTGCCGGTGTTCGACGTCGGCCCGGCGCGCGTCGGCCTCATGATCTGTTTCGACTGGCGGTTTCCGGAAACGGCGCGCACCCTCGCCCTCAAGGGCGCCGACATCATCGCGCACCCCGCCAACCTGGTTCTGCCGCACTGCCCCCAGGCCATGATCACGCGATGCCTGGAAAACCGGGTCTTTGCCGTGACCGCGGACCGCGTGGGCGCCGAGGAGCGCCTCGCCGGCCGGCCCTTGAAGTTCATCGGCCAAAGCCAGGTGGTCGGCCCGGACGGAGACATCCTCTACCGCGCCTCACGCGACCGGGAAGAAGTGCAAGTCGTCGAAATCGATATCGAGCAAGCAAGAAATAAACGGCTCACCGAGCACAACCTCATTTTTGAAGACCGGAGAGCCGACCTCTACGAATTGAACTGAATCGGTAAACACCCGCTTGTCCGCAAGCCGATTACGAGATAAAATCCACAATGACCCGGATCATGCTTCTCATTTAACAAGGCAACTTTTTGCCATTTCGGAAGGATATGTCCATGCAAGAAAAACCACGCTATATGGAAGACTCGAACGGACTGATTTATGATTCCAAAACCACCCTGACGTGGATGGCCAACGACTCCCGCCTGGACCTGGACCGGGATGTCAGTTGGGACGAAGCCGCGCAATACGCCGCGGACATGAACAGCAAAAAATTCGGCGGGCATGGCGATTGGCGAATGCCCACCGTGCAGGAAGCCCTGACCTTGTTCGACCCGGAGAAGGCCAACAAGGATTTCAAGGGCGGCGACATTCACATCGACCCGATTTTCCCTCCCGGCGCGGGGAATTGCGCGTGGACCAGCACCACCCGCGGCGAACGCGAGGCGCAAATCGTCTTCTACCTCAACGGTTGCCCCTACTGGTACGAAAAAGACGACAAGACGATCTCCCACGCCGTCAGGCTCGTCAGGCGATAGCCAGGGTGCAGGGCGCGACGTCAGTCGCGCATCAGTTTCGGGTTGGGCAGGTCTATGCCGAAGGAATGGGTGGTTTTATCCTGGATCGTGAGCCGGCGGTAAAGCGTCTGGAACTCCCGGGTCGTCAGGTTTTCATCCAGCAACTGTTCGACCTGCTTGTCGGTCACCGGCTGGCGAGCCAGTTCGGCGAACAGGTTCGTCCCCACGCCGATCCAGTTAGGGCCGACGAAGTTCTGATGCACCAGGCTGTTCACCCCGGCGGTGTACGCCCGGGCGCCGCGGATGGCATGTTGCGCGATGTAAACCGGAACGCAACGGCCGATGGCCACGATCCCGGACGGATTTTCCGCCGGGTAAACCCACAGCGTCACGCGGGTATGGCCCATGGCGGCAAACTCCTTCACCAGCCCCGGCAAACGCCCTTCATACCTTTTGGACAACCACCCCTCGAGCTTGACCGGATGCTCTTCCAGGGGCGGGCATTCCGCGGCGGCGAAAACCGGGGCGGGGCCGAAAAGCGCCGCCAACAAGAGAGCCACAATGCAACGCCGGAGTTTCATGATAAAACAAATTTTGTCGGCGGCCGTCAGTTGCCCATTTTCCGCGGATTGGGAACCTGCGCGCCGAAGCCTTTTACCGTTTCCTTTTGCTTGGCAAATTTTCGATAAAGGCTTTGAAACTCTTCCGTGGTGAGCGAGTCGTCCAGCAGAGCGTTGACCTGGTCCGCGCTGACCGGCCGCTGGGAATATTCATCGAAATTCATGGTGCCGATGCCGATCCAGTAAGAAGCGAGCAATTGCTGGTTGACCAGCTCCTTTATCCCCGCCGTGTATTTCAGGGCCTGCCGCAAGGCGTGTTGGGCAATCTTCACCGGCACGCATCTGCCGATGGCCATGACCTTGGCCGGAAAAGCCATGGAAAAAACCCGCAACCGGACCTTGACGTGCTCCATGTCGCCCATCTCTTTTTTAATGGCTTTCTGTTGCTTCTTGAACTTTCTGGAAATCCAGGCGTCGATTTTAATCGGCTGTTCTTCCAGAGACGGGCATTGCGTTTCGGCGCGCGCCCCCGCCGCCATCGGCCCGGAAATGAGCATGAATACTGCGAGACACAAAACCGCGGATTTTTTTAACATAAACTTCCTTCACAAGTTGTTGTTGCAGGTCAATGAGATTTTCTTTTTAACTTCAGGAATTCTTCAACTGTTAAACCGGCGCTTTTTAGAATAGCCTTCAAGGTCTTGCGCTTAATAATCTTCCCCGAGTGCATGGGGACGTTAGTTCTTCGCTTGTCGTTCATTCTTTTGTAAATCGCGACTGCCTCCGGATTGCCTATGGAATTGAAATCCGATAGATTCCAAAACCCTGGTGATCTCCTTCGAGGTAACCGCCGGAAATTTTTTTGATGTCACACCGCGACTTTCAAAGAAGTTATCGTAAATTCCTCGTCCGGTATCTTTTCCCCGTCTTTTTTATAATCTTCAATAAAGGCGGCGATAGTTTTTTCATTTCGGCAATGGTTTCTTCGTAGGTTTCCCCTTCCACATGACCCCCCGGGAAAACAGGACATTGGGCAAAGTAACCGCCTTCTTCACGGGGCTCCAGAATAATTGCGAATCGATATTCCTTTGTAGCGCCCATCGGGTTATGCTCCCCTTAGTTTTTAAAAAACTTTCCGGTTCAGTTATGATAAAATAAAAACACGAGCTTGCCACATTATATCTTTTCTTCAAACTCGCGGGCGCACTTTTCGCCGCAGAAATAGTGGGTTTTGCCTGACACGGTTCTGACAACGGCCTCGGATTTCGGGATGTACGTCTCGCAGTTCGGGTCCTGCACCATTTCCATTGACAGGCGCTTTTCCTCATCCTCGGAGGCAGGGGAAAAATAAGAGCGAATCAGCAAAATGATGAAAACAATTAAAATGCCGAAAATGACCAGACGGATCATTCACTCATTCTAAATTTAAAAAACGACGAATTCAACGCATTTTGACCCACATGCCGCGGCCCGCGGAATTCTTTGTCCCGATCCCATGAACCCAGAATACGACGACGAACAAGATATCGAGTTGGAACCGGTCATTGAGCCTCCGTCCGAAGACGAGCCGGACGAGCACCGCAACGTCCCGGTTTTGAAGGAAGAGCGCGCGCTGACGCCCGTCGATCCGCTGGGCGCCTACCTTCATGAAATCCGCAAATACGAAGGGCTCGGCGAGGAAGAAGAACGCCAATTGGCCGTCCAGTACAAAGAGTCGGGCGACTCCGCCCTGGCTTACAAGTTGATCACCGCCAACCTGTTGCTAGTGGTCAAGATCGCCATGGGTTTCAAACGCGAATGGAAAAACCTCATGGACCTGATCCAGGAAGGCAACGTCGGCCTCATGCAGGCGGTAAAAAATTTCGATCCTTTTCGCGGCGTCCGCCTGCCCGTTTATGCTTCCTGGTGGATCCGGGCTTACATTCTCAAATTCATCCTCGACAACTGGCGGCTGGTGAAAGTGGGGACCACCAATACCCGCCGCAAGCTGATTTACAACCTGCAAAAGGAAAAAGAAAAACTGGAGCGCGAAGGGCTCAATCCGACCCCCAAGCTTCTGGCCGAACGATTCGGCGTCGAGGAGTCCGAGGTCATCGACGTGCAAGCCGGCCTGGGAGCCGCGGACGTTTCCATGGACACCCCGGTGACGGAAGACAGCCCGCTCTCCCCGGCCCACTTCCTGACCGACGGAAAGCATCCGGAACAGCAGGTGGCATCCGAACAGTTCCGCGAGCGGATCAGAAAAAACATCGCCGAGTTCTCCGACGGCATCAAGCCGATCGAACGCGAAATCCTGGAAAACCGGATTCTCTCCGAAACGCCGCGGTCGTTGCGGGAAATCGGCGACGACTACCACGTCACGCGAGAAGCGGTGCGCCAGGCGGAACAGCGCCTGATGAAAAAAATCCGGGCGCATCTACTGCAAACCATGCCGGAATCCACAGAACATTTTAACGCCTGACCGGGCCGCCGCCGGCCAAGGAGCCGGGCGCAATCCGCCAACCTCACCGTCAACAGCCGAAGGAGAATGCCATGGAATACCGGGTCGAAACCGACAGCATGGGCGAGATCAAAGTCCCCGCCACTTGTTATTACGGCGCGCAAACGGCGCGGTCGCTGATTCATTTCGATATCGGACTGGAGACCATGCCGCGCGAGATCATCCGCGCCATGGGAATATTGAAAAAAGCCTCGGCCATCGTTAACGCCGGGCTCGGCCTGTTGCCGGACGACAAAAAAGACCTCATCGTGCGGGCCGCCGAGGAAGTCATCGAGGGCAAGCTCGACGACCATTTCCCCCTGCGCGTCTGGCAAACGGGTAGCGGCACCCAGTCCAACATGAACACCAACGAGGTGATCGCCAACCGGGCCATAGAAATCAGCGGCGGCACACTGGGCAGTAAAACGCCGATCCATCCCAATGACGACGTGAACAAGGGGCAGTCCTCGAACGACACCTTTCCCACGGCCATGCACATCGCCGCCGTCGAGCAAATTCATTCCCGGCTGATCCCGGCGATCACGAAACTGCGCGACACCGTCGCCGAAAAGGCGGAGGCCTTCGGCGACATCATCAAAATCGGGCGCACGCATTTGATGGATGCCACTCCATTGACGCTGGGCCAGGAATTCAGCGGCTACCAAACGCAGTTGGAGAACGCTCTGGAGCGCATCCAAACCTGTCTGCCGCGGTTACAGCAGATAGCGCTGGGCGGCACGGCCGTCGGCACCGGCCTCAATTCGCATCCCGATTTTCCCGACCGGGTGGCGGCGGAGATCGCCGCCATCACCGGCCTGCCGTTCGTCAGCGCGCCCAACAAATTCGAAGCCCTCGCCGCCCACGACGCCGTCGTCGAAACCAGCGGCGTTTTAAAAACCATCGCCTGCTCGCTCATGAAAATCGCCAACGACATCCGCTGGCTGGGGTCGGGCCCCCGTTGCGGCATCGGCGAACTGGCCCTGCCCGCCAACGAACCCGGCAGTTCCATCATGCCGGGAAAAGTCAACCCCACCCAGTCGGAAGCCATGACCATGGCGGCCGCCCAGGTGATCGGCAACGACACCGCCGTCAACATCGGCGGCGCATCGGGCAACTTTGAACTCAATGTGTTCAAGCCGCTCATGATTTACAACCTGTTGCAGTCCATCCGCTTGATTGCCGATTCCTGCCGTTCCTTCAACGACCACTGCATGGCCGGCGTTGAGGCCAACCGGGAGCGCATCGACCATCACCTCAAAAACTCGTTGATGCTGGTGACCGCCCTGAACCCGCACATCGGTTATGACAACGCCGCCAAGGTCGCCAAAAAAGCCCATCAGGAAAATATCACTTTGAAGGAAGCCGCCGTGGCGCTGAAGCTGGTCACCGCCGAGGAATTTGACCAAAAAGTCCAGCCGGGAAAAATGACCGGCCCGGCCCGGCCCAGGTAGAAACCGGCGCTAAGCCGCCTTTCACTCTGAACGGGTCAAGTGTCACTTCGAGCCTGTCAGTTGTCACTTCGAGCTTGTCGAAGAGTCTCCGAACGCCTCCTGGAGAAGAAAACGGCGGAGGCTGTTCCGCTCAGGAGTGCTTTTCGGGGAGGGTGACGATCATCGTCGTACCCTGTTGTGGAACGCTTTTGGCGGTTATGGCGCCGCCGTGGCGTTTGGCGATTTTCTGGCAGATGCTCAATCCCATGCCGCTACCTTCATAGGCGCTACGGCCATGCAACCGTTCAAAGGGTTTGAAAATTCGTTCGACGTCTTTTGGATCGAAACCGATCCCATTGTCCTCGACGGTAATTTCCCAGAAACCGTTGTTCAGCCGCCGGCTGTTTACGGAGATTTCGGGAGGCGCCCCCTCTCTGTGAAACTTCAAGGCGTTGCCTATGAGATTCTGAAACAGTTGGCACATCTGCAATTTATCCGCTTCCAGAATGGGCAATTGGTGGATGTCCACGCGCCCGCCCGACTCGGTAACACGCAATTTCAGGTCCACAAGCGCCTCGCGGGTGATTTTTCCCAGATCAACGGGCTTGAAAGGTTGCGCCCGGGTAGTGATCCGCGAATAATTCAGCAAGTCTTCAATAAAACAACGCATCCGTTCCACGGCCCTTTGCATGCGCTCGATATAATCTTTTCCCGAGTCACCCAGCGCGTCCGCGTATTTCTCCTTCAACCGGTCGGAGAAAAGCGTCACCTTGCGCAGGGGTTCCTGAAGGTCGTGCGAGGCGATGGCGGCAAAATCGTTCAACGCCTGGTTACTGCGTTCCAGCTCCAGGGAATAACGCTGTAACTTCTCCTCGACCTGTTTGCGGCTCGTAATGTCCCGAAACGTTCCGATAAAATATTTTTTTTTGTCCAGTTCCATTTCGCTGATGGACAATTCCATGGGAACGATGGTCCCGTCTTTTTTCTTTCCGGGAACCTCGATCGACCGCCAAACCTCGATTGTTCTTTTGCCGGACTTCGCATAGTTTTTAAACCCGACTTCATGCCGGCTTTTGTGGGATTCCGGGATCAGGATATCGACATTTTTCCCCATCACCTCGGCGGCCGAATAACCGAATATTTGCTCCGCACCCGGGTTGAACATTTGAATCGCCGCCGTATCGTCGATCATGATCAGCGCGTCCCGCATGTTTTCGACAATCGAACGAAGCGTCAGTTCTTTTTTATGAAGCGACTGTTCCGTCCGCTTGCGTATGGCGATTTCATGCCGCAGGGCCGTCTGCGAGTTTAAAAATTTTGCGGTGTGTTCCTTGATCATTGCCTCGAGATGATGCCGGTATTTTTCCAGCTCCGCCTCGTTTCGCTTGCGAGTGGTGATATCCTCGACCGTCACGAAAAAGCCCACGACTTTCCCGTCGCCGGCTCGGTGAGGCACGAAAGACATGTGGATGTATCGGCCGCCGCCTCTTTTGTAAGGGGAGAAAAATTCGCGATGCACCTTTTTCCCGGATAACGCCGCTTCAACATTCTTTTGAATGGCCTTATAGGTCGGCTCGCCCAAAAAATCCCTGATGTGTTGCCCATAGATTTCCTCCCGTGGCACGCCGAACCACTCTTCATATTTTTTGTTGTTAAAACGATAACGCTGTTCCGAGTCCACATAGGCGACCAGAACGGGCAGGTGATCGACCAGCAGGTCGATCAACGCTTTGGATTCCTTGAATTTCATGTTGTAAATACCTGAGATGGGATAACGTGAACGCAGGTTTGGCGCACCATGCAACATTGTGCGCGAAGTGGCATCATACCATTTTTTTGCCGACAGCCAATAATTTCAAGTTGCAGAGATGACGGGCGGGTTGGCGCCGAAGGGCCGGCGGCCCCGGGAAAATCAGCTAATTT
>JBHHYO010000036.1:0-27797 GCA_046757665.1 Nitrospinales bacterium | reverse complement strand
ATTTCTCTATGGTAAAAGTGCAGATGCAATGAAAGGATCTTTTTTTCGTTGCCGGGAAAAGCCTCTCAATGAGGCTCGACTGGCAAAACCGGTTCCCAAAGCTTGATCGGAACAGTGTAATCCGATCGTCCGAGGCGCTTTCCCGGCCGGCAAATGCGCCAAAAGCGCCGGGGCGATCAGGAACCGGTTGAACCTTCGGCACCAAGAAGGAGGGGACAAATAAACATGTCGAAGAAAGCGGCAAAATCGGTTTGTCCTCTGCGTTGTTTCAGTCATCATACCACCTAAAAAGGAGCATGTTCATCATGAAAAACAATTTAAAGAAGGCGTTTTATCTGTTGACCATCGCCGTCATGGGGGTGACTTTTACAGTCACATCTGCAGGCGCGGTTCATCAAGGTCCCCTCGATCCAAACGATCCGGGAATTCTTCATCCCCAAGGCTTCCGTATTCCACATACAGACCAAGCCGACGGCAATGTTCCCCTGAATGTGGTCGATGGAGTAGTCAACTATTCTGACGCGGAAGGCTCCCTGAGTTTATTGGGAAATGTCATCACTACGGCAAATAGCCCCAATGATGATATGAAGAAGGCGTTAGCGAACCTGTCCAAGGCCGCCGAAAAGGGAAATGACATGACAGCCGCGGCCCAGGAGCTTATGGATATTCTGGAGGGAACGACTTCCGGGCGCATCTATGATGGTTTCCCCATGCTCAATTACAATCATAACTTCCCCGGTGAATATAAGACGAAACGTTTGGTCGATACGGGTCTGACGGAGCCGGGAGTAGGTGGCACGCGGAAAATCTGGGAAGTGGATGTCGCCATGTTTTTTTATGATGGGCAGATCGATGCCGACACGTTTTTGGTGCGGGTTCCGAAGGAAGCTCATCCGAACGATACGTTTCGAGTTAATTACAAAATCTATAGCGTGGAGAGAGAAGAGTTCGCTCCAACGGTAGTCATGGCGGAAGCGTTTCCCTTTAAAGGGTTTGACAGCGTTTGGCTTCCTTTCAACGGAGGCGAGATTATGGAATTCACCATGGCTCTGCCACCGTTACGAATGATCCGCGGCGTCTACACCTGGGGCTGGCGCGTTCATCCTCCCCGAATCCAGTTTCTGCAACCCATTTTTGAAGTAGAAACAACGACTAATGCTTATGGAGATATGGTAGCTGGTTTTAATCTCGATGGGCCGCAACTTGAGCCGCAGGGGCTTTCCTTCGCCGTACGCAATCGCGGGCTTGACCTCGCGGGAATAAGCGATGCCGCCCCGGAGAAAAAAATGTACACCGTCGCCCAGGCGGCCTTAAACGGCGCCAGCGCGGCTACAGTTGATGCGATGCTCAACGATGAGAACATTAGCCCCAGCGGTACTTGGGACCAGTGGGCGGACCTGGCAAAAAATCAGCGCCAACTGCCCCCCGAGGCACGGGACATCCTGGACGCGGAAGGAATCCCCAATGGCGAGTTTGGGCCTTACCGCATGGTTTCCGTTTATATGAACAACGAGATGTACGCCGATGGCCCCGCCGGCCCGGGCATCCCCGGCTGGAACCAGGGAGATCAGTTTAGCGTCAAAGTGATCAACCTGGACAACCACACCCATTACTTTCGAAACGTGGATTTCGGACCCCGCCTGCACGACGATATCGCCAACTGTTGCCAGGCTGGAAGCCATAGTTTTGAAATAATGAACTTCAAACCCACTTATGGAGCTCCCAAAGTGGCCGAGATGCAGTGGAGAGCCGGTTGGGGATTCCGTCCGCATCATGATGCGCATCCACAGCCGGATGTCTTCCCCCGAGCTTCCGATCAGGTATTGCTTCAACCCTATACCAATGGAGCGGGGGATACGTTCGCCGGTTATCAGTATTCCGCAGGTGTACGAGGAGGTGACTTCACTTTCAATCCTCCTCCCTTTATCGTCGGGACGAATGAGAATCCCAAACCCAAACTTAACGGAGGCGCCGGCCTGACGATCGGACGAGCAACCGAAGGATACGGGATCGCCAACATGTGCACAGATGCTCAGGTTGCTTTGGACCCACCACCGTTTTGTCCGGACATCAGGCATTTGCATCCCACTAACGCCGCGAATTTTCCTCCCTTCGCGGGATTTCCCAATCCGACTATCGTTGACGGTAAACCCACTTTCCCTGCCACCACTCACACCGCCCTCCGTTTTCCTCCTTTTCTCAGGAACCCGGACCAGGCCGCTGGCGGGGATATTATTCCTCCCACACCCTTGTGGAAACCGTTTCTCTGGATCAGCCCGAACAACGGGACATTATTCATAAACGGCGTGGATGACAGTGATGGCTATTGGGCGGATCTTACTTACAGCCACGGGACTCCGATTTCCGCCGGGGGGTCTCTGATCGCCAACATCGAAGCGCCCCGCGGTTCGGCGCAGGTTTTTTATCAGTTTGACGATTTGTTCCATGACAACGCCATTTTCTCCCCTCACCCCACGTTTTCCACCAACTAGGAAACGGCATGGGTGATATTGGAACGAAGTTGCGGCGGGTGATGACAACCTCACCCGCCGCAACGGTCTCTTTGATTGAAACCAACGCATAAACAAAATGCCTGGCGAGCAAGCCGAATGACTTGCGAACCAGGCATTTTTTTTTTGCCCAAGAAGAGAGAGTACAAACTTTTCCGTCAAGGGGGGGCGGAAATGAAAGGAAGCGACACAAGCTTCAGGGAATAAGTAAGAATTTATTTCCCCGACTCATTTTGTTTTTTCAATTCCTGCAATTGCCGTATTACTTCAAGGCGCACGGTCCGGGTATTATGAATGTCAAACACGTCCTCCAGCGATTCAAAGCCGAACTGCTCCAGAAACTTTCTGTACTGCAAATCTTTAATAAAGTAGTCGGGTATAGGCACATCGCTGGGTTCCTTGATAAGTTCCAGGAGTTCTTTTTCGGAAAGGAATATTTCAAATTTTCTTCCTCTTATGACATGTTTCGTCTTCTTCCCTTTATTCCCCGTTCGCTTCACCTTTATCATCCAGTCCGCGTTCCGGTTGAGCGCCGTGGAATATTCCTCGCTTTTCAGCAGTAGAACGAAACTCAACCCGTCCTCATCCCAAACCTCGAGCCGGCTGAAATTCCGCAACATCCTGCGCACCGCCGACGTCCAATCCGAAGCGACAAAATTCGCGGTGATACTATCGGCCAACATCTTTTCCTGAAGCTGGAAGTGAATCCCGCTTTCATTTTGGATCCGTTGCAAAACATCCCGCAGGAGTTTGTTTTGCACATGGATCCCGATTCCCCGGGGAGAAGAACCGACTTCCTCGTCGTCAACAAAAGTGGGTCCGCTTTCAGGCAGGGAAACAAACTCCGCGGCCGCCGGCGCCGACAGCCACAACAAACACAGGGTTAATACCGCTTGAACCAGCCAACCCTGCTTACCCGGACGATCCAGTCTTCCTGAACCCATCGAGAATACCTTTAACTAAATTTTTGCGGCAAAGAATCCCGCCATTGCCATTTGTTCAATGAAAAAATTATAACCGTCGTATAAGGAAAACTCAACGATTTGACGGCAGACCATCAAATATCCACAACCTTGTTTGAACAGAGCAAAAGTTTTTTTTGCGCGCCGCATCTTTGTGTCCGTAAAGCAAAATTTCATTAAGTTCATTCCCGCTAACCATTGCCAACCATCCCTCCCAACGACAACACGTCATCAAAAAAACGACAAAATATTCACACGCACACTCCTAAATAAACACAAATCACTTCCTTAAAAAACAACCTATTAGAAAAGTCCGCAGGATTGATTGCGGGGTTCTATCTCCATACAAATTTTTTTTGTCGGAAAATCGAAGGCAAAACTTTCAATTTTCGTTACAAAAAAAATAGTGTTCCGGCGATTTGCCGGTCGGATTTTTTGTGCTAAACCCGGTGATTATTTCTTTGGAACATCCTGAAACCCCGATTTTTAGGGAGGAAAGTGGAAATTACCGCCAGCATCCAAGATTTGATTGAGGGGGACAAACAACTTGCCGCACTACCGGCAATTTTCTTTCAGATCAAGGAAGTAATTGAGGACCCCGAAAGCTCATTTTTTGACGTCAGCGAAGTCATCAGCCGCGACCCGGCCCTCACGTGCCGTCTTCTGAGAATCGTCAACAGCACTTTTTACGGGTTCCCAAATCAGATAGTCACCATCTCCCACGCCATCGGCATTATCGGACTGGATCAGTTGAGCGATCTGGTTCTTTCCACGCTTGTTATCGATCAATTCCGGGAAACCCCGGACAGCGTAATGAATATGCGGGCTTTTTGGGAACACAATCTCGCCTGCGGACTTGCCGCCCGCCTCATCGCTTCCTACAAAAACGAACTGAACCCCGAACGCTTCTTCGTCGCGGGTCTGTTGCACGACATCGGTCAACTGGCAATCTGCCTGAAGGCGCCGGAACAAGCCCTTGAAGCATTTAATTTGAGCAAATCCAAAGACTGCCTTCTACACACCGCGGAATCTGAAGTATTGGGTTTCGACCACGCCGCCGTGGGAGACGCTCTTTTAAGGACCTGGAATTTGCCGGAAATCCACGTGGAAACCGCGGCCCATCACCATAAACCGGGAGAGGCGAATACTCACTCCCTGGCGGCATCCGTCATCCACATAGCGGACATCATCGCCAAGGCCCTCGACAAGGACATCGGTCACGAAACCTTTATTCCTCCCTTGGACGAACACGCCCTGAAGGCCTCCCAAGTGGGAGAAAGCATATTCATTTCCACAATCATGCGGGGAGTGGTTACACGTTTTGAAGAAGCCGCTCGGGTTTTTCTTTAATTGAACCCGGAAATATAAAACGAAACGTCAAGCTCCGAGAGAAACACCGATAAAAACCACGGCATGAAGCCGATTCCCCTGTGCTTCAAGGGGTTGTTCCATCCAGTAGTTGTTTCACAAAAGTATTACTTCATCATCATTTCAAACAGGAGGAAGCTCATCATGAAAAGCAGTTTGCGAAAAGTGTTTTGCCTGTTGACCGTCGCCGGCGTGGCGATGGCCTTGGCAATGCCCGCTTTTGCCGGAGCGCCAAGCGTACAGGAAAATCAAAACGCCGGCGCGTGGAACGGCGTCTGGGATTTTGGACATGGACCCATGGTCGCCCCCATAGCGGGCACGGACGGTTCCATCAATGGAGTAACGATCAAGCATAACAATGGCGTACCGCATCGCGGGACCATCACCTACCCGCTCCACACCGGTATCCTCAGGGACCCTAACGGGGTTAATCCGGACCGAACCGTGTATTTTGTTCTTTCGGACACGGACGAAGGAAATTTCGCCCAGGAGTTTGGAGTTACCCTGATAGCCAATAACCTGAAAATGACCAAGGCGGGAGCAATGGAGTTCCAGTCTGGGGAAACCTTCGACGTTGACGACCCGGACACGGGAGTGATCACCACCGTCGCGGGTTCGGATTTCGAGTTCCACCCGGATTTGGCGGAGCCCGACCGCTGGGTATTTTTCAACGACCCGGGTACGACGAATTTTCTGAAACCGGGGCCTGACGGCGTTCCTTTGTATTACAAGGCCAACAGCAGTGTCGGTCCATTAGCCGGGATGCTCGTCCCAAATATCGACCCTGAAACAAATGTTGCAAAACCTCTTATTGGCCCGCCCCCACTGGGCGGCGGTGGACCTCCTGCAACGTTTCTGGAAAGAGTGTCGGTATTTCTGAAACTGGTTGCGGAAACCTCGACCACCAACCCGGACGAAGCCGCTTGTTACACGCGGGCGGACGGCGTTACGCCTTTGACGCCGGCCGATATTCCCAAGTTTAACGAACTCGGTCTCGTTATCAACGCAAACGGTTGCGTCGCCGAGCGCGTGCTGATAAATGCACTGCCGGCGAAAGGACCGTTTGGCGTTACTGGCCCGATGGCCTCCAACTTCTCGCCGCTGAAGCGCCTGCGGTGGAACGGCAAGGACGTCACCGTGAACGTTTCCTACGTCCAGTGGGGCGACAAACCGAATCAGCGGTTGATCGTCGACAAGGGCGGTTGTGACCCGTTGATCCGCAAGAATCCGCCAAATCCTTTCAGTCTCTACGGCGGCGGGCCTACCATGAGCGGCGAGTGCTACAACGAAACCTGGGCGGACCGCTACAAGGGCGGCCAGACCCTGGAGATCAATATCGACTCGCAAGGTCCCATCGCCGCCTCGGCGGGCGTACCGACCCCCAACGTAGTCAAGAAACTGCAACAAGGCAGTTACATGACCGATGGCGATCATCCCTACTATATCCCCTGGGAAATGTCCAAGGGCCGCGCCGCCTCCGTGTTGGGCAACATCTGGGCTCCCAAGCTGGCCAAGATGGGCCCCTATACGGACAAAAACCGGGCCGTGGGCCGAGTCATCCAGTTCGACACCGGCAGGTTTGAGCAGGCCGGCGGGCCGGGGCGTTTCCAGCACGGTCTGGAGTCCTACCGCGGCGGCATAGGTCGGTACACGCCCATGTGGCATGTCTCCTTCCTGTTCTACAACTGCAAGGATGACCCCAACGGTTTGCTTGTAGGCGACGACAATTTTTTGGTGACGCCAACACCGAACCGGGGCGCGTTGCATACGGCCATGGCCAAAGACAAATGCAACGTCAGCCTTCAGGTACCCGGCAGTTCCAGTTTCCCGAACGGCACCGGGAACCCCCTCAATGCGGCGGGGCTACAAGGCGCCGGCACGGGTGATGGAAGTTGTGTGCCTCCATTCGCTCCCATCTGGCAGGCCAGAAAGTTCATGGGCTTGCAGATGAAGAATCTGGGCGCGCAATGCAACGCGCAGTGGCTCGCGGAAATCACGGGAACCGCCGATCTTCCCCTGGACGATCAAGGCTCCCGGCTTATCCGCAACATCCGGCACCTGGATGACCTGAAAGACCTGGGTCTGATCCTGGAAACCGAAACTCCCGGCGGTCTCCGCATGGGCGAGTTTGGAACGCCGGCGGGGCCGAACATGATCGTCAGTTGTCCGGCGCCTGTTGACGTTAACCTTTAACAACAGGTTTCCGCAAATCCATTCGTGGATATTGTGAAACTTCAAACCCCGGTTCGCGGACCGCTTGGCCCGCGAGCCGGGTGGTTTCCTCGTGAGATCACCAGACATTCTCAAACAAGTTTCTATTTTTTCCTCCCTGGAGGACAAACACCTCGAAGAAATCTCCACGATCAGCCAAAAAAAATCCTTCAAAAAACACGAGGTGATCTTTACCCAGGGCGACCCGGGGGACACTTTATTTGTCCTGATATCGGGAGCGGCAAAGATCTCGCTGATCGGAGCGGACGGAAAGGAAACAACGCTGAGCATACTTTATGCAAACGACTTTTTCGGAGAAATGTCGTTGCTGGACGGTCATTATCGCTCCGCCACCGTCACCGCGCTGGAGCCCGTCAAGGCGCTCACCATATCCCGAAATGATTTCATTCGCCTCATCAAAAAATATCCCACCATCATCCTGGAAATCACGATCTCGCTTTGCCGCCGCCTGCGCAAGACCAGCGAGCAGGTTGCCAGACTGACTTTTTCCGACGCCTCCGGCAAAGTCGCGCACGTTTTGCTCGAACTCGCAACCAGCGAAGGGAAACGGGAAAACGCTTCTATTGTTTTAAACCTGAGGTTTGGCCGGCAGGAGTTGGCAAATTTAACCGCGCTTTCCAGAGAAACCTTGACCCGCGTACTCTACGATCTGCAAGCCAGAGGATATTTGAAACTGGAAGGGAAAAAGGTCACCATCTTAAATGAATCTCTCCTCAAAGAAGAAATAATTCAAGAAATGTGACTCACGTCACGGAAAAACCACCAACGAATACTTATCATTGCTCTTGTTTCAATGGGATGATTTTCATCCCAAATTCACGGTGAGGGCTTTTAAACCGCCCACTCCAACAAACTTCTTTTTTGGAAGGAGAAATTCATGAGAGGAATCAAAGTATTGTTGGCAACCCTGTTCGTATTTCTTTTCTGCAACACCGCATTCGCCAAGGCTACCAACATAAAATCGGCGGCGGTGGACACCCCCAAGTCTTTCAGCTTGATGGCCGCCCTCAATGCGGATGACAGCCTCGTCAACTATCGCCGGGGAGCCGATGACGGCGCCGCGCCGGACGACAAAAAAGGCCGCGGACGTGGTCATGGCAGGGATGACTAAAACCGGACCAGGAAAAGGATGCGGGACACCCCGCATCCTTTTCTAACCCACCTATAAAGTAGTGTTCTGTTGCGACAAGCTCGGCAGGAGTTTTTCAGCGGTCGCCCTTGGCTTCCCGCGGCGCCGCCTCCTCGACCGGCCGAACGGCATCCAGGGAATTGCCCAGCGCCTCCAACTCCTGCCGGTAAGCCGCCAGGTTTTTATCCAACCGCTTCTGCGATTCAAGAGCCCTCTGAAAATACTGTTTGATTCTCCGGAAATCCGACTGCTTCAGGACGATTTTCGTATCGGTTTCGGCGCGGGGAGAAGAAATGGAAGCCGTCGGCTCCGTAGCTTTCGTTTCCGATTGAAACGACACGGGCAGATCACGAAATATTTTTTGCAGGGCCTGGTCCAGTGTCGGCTCCATGGCAATCTGATCCTCATACCCCACAATCACCCGCTTCAGTTCCGGAATCTTTCCGGCATCGGCCTTCAAATAGAGGGGACGAACGTAGATTAAGGATTCCTCAATGGGGATCACCAGCAGATTTCCCTGGATAACGCTGGAACCGCGTTGGTCCCACAAGGAGATTTGCCTGGAGATTTCAGCATCCTGGTTGATTCTGGCAACGATCTGGTTCGGCCCGTAAACCAGACTTTGCTTGGGGAAGGTATAAACCACCAGCTTGCCATAGTCCTCGCCGTCGCTACGGCCCACCATCCACGCGGAAAGATTGCCCTTGCCGCGCGGCGTGAACGGCAACATGAGAATATATTCCTCGTCTTTCTTTCCCGGCAATCTCATAATCGTGTAATACGGTTGCATGACCGCGTTGTCGATTTCGGGCACCTCCCATTGGTCTTCCTTGTTGTAAAAAACCTGGGGGGTCTTCATATGATAGGTCGTATAAATAAACGTCTGAATCGTGAACAAGTCCGTGGGATACCGCAAATGGTTCCTGAGGTCTTCCGGCATCTCCCCGATCTTCTTGAACATGCCGGGAAATATGTTGCGGTAAGCGAGGATGACGGGATCCTCCGGATCGACGATGTAAAAATCCAGCGAGCCGTTGTAGGCATCGACGACGATCTTCACCGAATTTCTGATGTAGTTGCCGATGCCCTGTATTTTTTGGGAGTAAGGAAACTGGTCGCTTGTGGTATAGGCATCGTACATCCAAAACAGCCGCCCGTGGGAAATGACAAGGTAAGGGTCCCGATCCAGCGTGAGGAATGGCGCGACTTTTTCAACGCGGCTCGTGATATTCCGGTACATCAACACCCGGCTGTCGTTATGGATGTCCTGGGAAAAAATGATTTTCAGGGTTTTAAAACGGGCGGCCAGCAGCATTTTGCGGAAAAACGAGTTGATGAAAATCCCTCCTTCGCCCTCATAATTTTTGTAAACATTTTTTGCCCCTTCGGGATAATCGAATTCCTTGGTTCCGGTATTGACGAAAACCTCGTTGCTGGCAAGTTCGCCGAAATAAATTTCGGGCTGGGTCACCTGCAAGCCGATACTGGACTGCGGAGGGATATCCTTGATGAGCAGGACCGGCAGGCCCTCGGGCGTCACTTGGTGAACCGGGGTCAGCGCCACGCCATAACCGTGAGTGAACGTCAAATGTTCATTGATCCACGTCCGGTTGGGAAGACTGCTGGAATCCAGTTCCCGGGGCGACAGCAACGTTTGACGGTACACGCCGTTGAAATTGTAACGATCATTGTCCACTGCGGCGAACTGGTAATACGTCCGGATTTCCTGAATCTGCCCGAGCGTGTCCAGCAAAGGCTCCCGGTCCCAAAGCCGGATGTTCTCTATGGTGCGGCTGTTGGCCTTGATCGCCTCGGCGGAAAGAGCGGAGGTTCCGGTCAGCTCATGCGCCTCCACCTTGTCCAGGCCGAATGCCCGGTTGGTGGCGCTGATGGTATGTTCAATATAAGGGGTTTCCTTGATCAATTCGTTGGGAGCGACAATGAATTTTTGCAGGATCGTGGGGTAAAAGTTTCCACCGATATAAACCACCCCCAGGACGGCGCCGGCGAGAAAGATTTTTCTGAAATCGGCCATGAACACATTCAAAAAGCTGACTGCCGCCGCCACGCACGCCAAAACGATGGAGAGGTTGAAAACCGGGAGACGGCCATGGTCGTCGGCGTAGGTGATGCCGGCCACCACGCCGCTACCGTCCCAAAGCATTTCGAATCGGGCCACGTAAAAATTCGCCGCCAGCAAAAGAAACGCGAATCCCGCCAAAAGCGAAATGGCCCGCCGGGCTTCCGCTTCAAACACAAACCCGGACGGCGTCAGGGCAATGGCCTGCTTGAAAAAATAAATCAAACCGATGCCGACCGCCGACACAACCCAGACTTCCCACAGCATGGTCTTGACCAGCGCAATCAGCGGCAGAGTGAACAAATAAAATGAATAATCGTTGCCGAAAATGGGATCGGCCTGATTGAAGGCAACGGCATTCAAATATTTTAAAACCAGCTCCCATTGTTGAGAAGCCACCAGACCGGTCATTCCTCCAATCAACAAGGGAGCAAGCAGGACCAACGGCCGCAGGTTTCTTGCGATTAAATCAAGGAGGGGAATTTCGCGCCGGATATCGTCCGCCAGCACCACGGGCAAATGAGATGTTTTATGGTAAACCAACCGGAGAATTCCGTGGGTGATGAAAAAAACCAGGCCGCCCGCCGCCAAACCGCATCCAAACTGGGCCGTCAACATGGTGAGAAAAACCGACCGGTACCCGTATTTCGCAAACCAGAGCAGGTCTATGTAAAAATAGACGATCTTCTCGGCGAACATCAATCCGATCAAAATGACGACGCCAAGAAAAACGATCCATTTTCTTGATGTCCGCATACTTTCAGAAGGTTGCATGAGGGAGGGTCCTTTCGAGATGTCCTACTTCCATTTAATGGAACAACCCATGGACGGGATTTGTTCGCCGGGAACCTCTTTGCCGGAAAGAATAAGGTCGATGGCCGCCTGCAAGTCTCTTTGAGTCACCTTGTCGGCATCCTGCCAGTTGTCGTCAATACGTCCCCGGTAAAGCAGGGTTCTATCTTCCCCATAGACAAAAATATCCGGGGTGCAAACGGCGCCATAAGCCTTGGCCGTTTCCTGGCTTTCATCAAACAGATAAGGGAAAGAAAAGTTTTTTTCCGCTACGATTTTTTTCATGTTTTCCATGGAGTCGTCCGGATACCGAACGGCGTCGTTGGGATTGATGCCGACAAACCGCACACCGCGGTCCCGGGTCGCATTTTGCAAGTCGATAAGCCGGCCCAAAACCGCCTGGACGTAGGGACAGTGGTTGCACATGAAAACAACCACCAGAACCTTTTTATCCTCGAAACTTTTCAAGGAATAGCGAGCGCCATCCGTTCCGGGAAGGTTAAAATCTTTTGCCACCGAGCCCAGCGGAACCATCGTAGAGTAAAGAAGCGCCATGTTCGCAAGCTCTTGAAGAAGATGTCATCGGGTTAATTCCGCCCATGCTACCATAGAATCGGGGATTCAAACATAGAATGTAGCAACCGGACAGAACGTTGTTTAACTCTTGCAGGTCATGCCGGTAACGCGGCAGGTGTAGCAGGCGGAATGGGCCAGGGGAAAAGGACCAAGCGTATCCCGGAGCGTATCGCCCATGCGGCCGACAGGCTCGTCCACCAGGATGGGACAGACGTAAACTCCCTTTGCCGTGGCCATGCGGCAGGAAGAACATTGCAGGTCGGTGATGTCGTAATTTTCAAAACAGGCTTCCGTCACATGCTCGTCAGCCTGGTAGGAACGATCGTTTTCGGCTTGTCTGCCCAGCAAAAAGGGCGGCAATATCTTGACCCGCGGCCGGGGGACGTTGTTGGCCTCGAGGAACCGCAAAAACCGGCTTTCCATTTCGGCATCCCTGGCCTCATCCCAGGCGCGGGTAATGGTGAGAATGGGAGAGAACCCGGCGTCATCAAGGTTTCTGATTCCCTCCAGCGCCCGCCGGTAGGAATTTTTGCCGCGAATTTTGTCGTTCTCCTCTTCCTCAAAATTCTCCATGCTCACCCGGAACACCATGGGGTTGCGAACCCGACCTTGCAATGCCTTCAACCGTTGGGCCTTTTCCGGAGTAATGAGCGTTCCATTGGTCAACATATTGAGAGGCCCGTACTCAAGGATCGCCTCGATAATCTCAAAAATCTCCGGGTTTATAAAAATTTCGCCGCCGGTGATGTAATACTCTTTGACGCCCAGCTCTTTTGACTCTTCAAGGTATTCTCTTACTTGCCGCAGGCTCATCATTGCGTGGCTGTGGTTTTCCGGCCCGCAACTGATGAAGCAGTGGGTGCATTGCAAATTGCAAAGCGTTCCCCCGACTTGTAGCCAAAGGGTTTCCAGGCGGGTTAATGGAACTTGAGGAACCCGGAGACTATCATTTTTTTGTGAGAGTTGAGCAACGCTGTTCATGCAATCAAGCTACCATGAGAAATGGGCAAAAGGCAAAAATTTAATGCCGTTTTTGTCTGGTTTTCCCGTTTCGTTACAATCCCGCCGATTCAAACGAGTCGCTGATTTGCCGAACCCGCAGTTTTCTTCTCAACGCGGCGAATCCCTCGGTAGCAACTCTCCCCAGCCTGGATTGATAAACAGGACGCACGGCCAACCGCGCCGTTTCCGGAGCTTCGGTGAAAAAAGCGGCATCCAGCGGCGTCACAAAATCGCAGGTGGGATACAACCATTTCAGAGTCAGGTTATCCCGCCGGGCGGCTTGCGAAAGGTGGCGGGCAACCTCTTCGATTCGGGCAAAATCCTCTTTCTTGCTCTTGGGAAAACGCAGTTTGATGTGGGGGATAATGCCTTCTCCGGCCAAAAAATCGATTTTATCCTTCAACCGCGAAAGCGGGGTCGGCGAAAGCTCGGTTGAAACCGCCCCCGGAGGAAAGATGCCGACGGCATATTGCAGAGCATTGAGCACCTGCTGGGAAGAAGCCGCCTCCGGCCCGGAAAAACCCTCGAGCGGATAATTCAGCAAATCGATCCCCGAAGCATAAACCTGATCGATGACGCTCTTGTCCATGGGCGGAAAGCACCGCAGGGAAATGAAGGTGGTGAATTTTTTGCGGATTTCCCGGATGACGGGGTTCAAGCGCGAAAACCCGCCGTCCTTTTCCCGACAGTGGTCCAGATTCAACTGAACCAAATCGGCTACCCCCTCCTCGAAAGCGGCGCGGATGACCGCAATAATGTCGGCCTGCGACAGGTTGAAACCACCGGACTTTTTAGCGGCCCGCAGGAAGAGGTTCAGGCAATTGGCATCCAGTTCCACATTGTGGGAAACGGGGTCGCGCCTTTTCAGGCGGTTTTGCAAGAACACCGGCGGCGGGATAATTTCAACCGGCACCGACTCGTCCCCCCAGAGAAGACGAATGCCGTCCCCCTGAATTTGAACCCGGGGACCGTTTTCATCCTGGTTTAAAAACGTTTTGACGAAGAAATCCTCACAAAACGCCAGGACAATTTCCTCCCGTGTTTTTCCGGCGGCCAAACCGCCGGCCACCTCCTTCGCGGTGCGTATTTCCGCGGGGATATAGACCCCGGTTTGCATCAATCCAAGTTTTATCTGACCAAAATTTTTCATTTCGAAACGCTTCGGTTGTTTCCCCAACCGGGTTTACGACGGCAACTGGTCCAACAACCGCCGGTGAATTCCGCCGAATCCTCCGGAAGACATGATCAACACCACGTCCCCGGGTTTGCACTGGGCAACAAGGAAATCGACAATATCCCCGACTTCGGGAATCAGGTGGGCGTCCTTGCCCATTACGCGCAGGTCTTCCAGAAGCAAGGGCAAATCGAGCCGCTCCCCGGCCTCGATTTTTTCCGGCGCAAACAGCTTGGCAATCACCACTCGGTCCGCCAGGCGAAAACCGGCGGGAAACGATTTTTGAAAAACCGCCCGGCGGGAGGTTGCGGAGCGCGGCTCAAAAACAGCCCATACCCGGCATTGCGGAAACGCCTCTTTCACGGCTTCCAGGGTATGGTGAATCGCCGTGGGATGATGAGCAAAATCGTCGATCACGATGATGCCGTTCTTTTCGCCAACCACTTCCTGACGCCTTTTAATCCCCTGGAATTGCTTTAAGGCGTCATTGATTTCTTCTGGCAACAACCCGAGTTTCACGGTCATGGCCGCCACGGCGGCGCAATTTCTGGCGTTGTGTCTGCCCATCATGGGAACCGTGAACTTTCCTACCGGCCGCCCTTTATATTCCAGGTGGAAAGCTCCCCGGGGCGGCCCATCTGCATCCGAGTCAAAACGGTACGACCCGATATGCCAATCCGCGCGCTCCGAAAATCCGTAAGTTTCCACGACGCATGGAGCCTGATCCAGCACCTCTATCGCATTGGCATCGGATTCCTCAACCAAGACGAATCCCCGGGGATGTACCATGCCGACGAACTTCCGAAACGCCGCCTTGATGTGGCCCAGGTCCCGGAATATGTCCGCATGATCAAATTCTATTCCCGTCAGAATGGCGGCATACGGCTGGTAGTGCAAAAACTTGGGCTCCTTGTCGAAGAAGGCAGTGTCGTATTCATCGCCTTCGACAACAAAATAGTCACCCCGCGGCAAACGGTAATTGGAATCGAAGTTTTTCATCCACCCGCCCGCCATAATGCCGGGATTTTTTCCTGCCGCATGGAGCACCCAGCCGAGCAGTGAGGTCGTGGTCGTTTTGCCGTGGGTCCCCGCCATCACCAGGGATTTTCTGCCTTTCAGAAAAAAATCGCTCAAGGCTTGCGGAAATGAAACGTAAGGAATCCCCCGGGCCAAAACGGCTTGCACTTCCTCATTATTTTTGGATACGGCGTTACCGATAACCACCAAATCCGGAGGATGACGCAGATTTTCCTTCTTGAATCCGGGCTTTATTTCGATTCCATAATTCGTCAGCAAGGCGCTGACCGGAGGATAAATATTGTTGTCCGAACCCGAAACGTCATACCCTGCCTGCTTCAAAAGCCCGGCGAGAGCGCTCATCCCCGTACCGCAAACAGCAATCATGTAAATCGACTTTACCTGGGCCATAACCTCAAATTTACTATGGGGAGTATGAAAAGCTGACGCCGGATTTCCCATTTCGCCAAGTTATGGATTTCCCCGGCACAGGCGAAAGGGTCAGGTTAAACGGTAAACCGTCAAAGGTAAAGGAGAAAACCGGACGCACAAGGCGGCGGGGAAAAACGAGGAATCCCTCTCTTCCTCGGGATTTGCCGGTAATTTTTTCCCCGTCAATCAATGAAAGTATTTTTTCAATTCGGAGAGATCGTCGATGACATAATCCGCTTCTTCCACCTCCGAACGGCCGCCCAGCCCGTAAGTCACCCCGCAGGTGGTCACACAAGCCCGCTTTCCGGTTTCGATATCAACAGCGATATCTCCAACCATCAGCACCTTGTCGGCGGTTGTTTCGTGCAACGCCATCAGGTAATGCAGTCCCAGCGGGTCCGGTTTTCTGCCGTCCAGAGTGTCCCCTCCGACAATCCCAGCAAAGGGATGCAGAAAATCGAATTCGGCGAGGATTTTTTTTATAAACCGTTCGGGCTTGTTGGAAAGAATAGCGTGTTTTTTGCGAACGAAAAAACCCACGGTCTCCCGGCAATGAGGATAAAGGCGAGTGTCCTTCGTAAGATGTTGTTCGTAAAATTTTTTGAACAGACGAACGGCCTCGGGCACATTGTCGCACCCGGTCCCTTCGAGAGCACGTGAGACGAGCGCTCCCACACCATCGCCAATGTATAAAAAAACAGTTTCGTGTTTTAAGGGAGGAAGTCCCAGTTCCCTGAAAACCAGATTAAGGGAATAGGCAATGTCGTCCTTGGTATTGACTAAAGTGCCGTCGAAATCGTAAACGAACAACTCGATTTTTTTCATTCCTGCCGCCCGTTGTATTCAACGCCGGAGAAGCAAACGGCTCACAAGCTCCGTTTCCTCAGGGAGCGCTGGAAGTATACCGGTAGGCATTGACCACGCCGTTTTTATCGAACATGATAACCAGGTCCTTGGAGGAGTCCTTGCCAAAGGCGGACCACGTGTCCTTTTGATAGGTCCATGTGGTGTAGCCGTTTTGCTTGCCTTCCTTGTACGGCAGGCCGAACTGTTCCAGAATTTGAGACTTGGTTGTGACGTTCGCCTTGATATTGACCACTTTCGAGTTAGGAAAATCCTTTCCCACCGTTCCACAACCGATCAAGAGGAAAACCCCCAAGGCCGCCGCAAGGTAAAACGAATAGTGTTTCATTTTCTCCCTCCTTGAAAAAGCGATAGGATATGAAAACTGCCATACCCAAAGGACTGGGCTGTATCGGTTCCACAACGTTTGATCGATCAGGCGACGACAGGACGACATGGCGGCCAAAAATCCGCACGACGACCGGCAAACCATTTTGCCATTATACACCCAGGATCAAAATTTAGGATATGGAATCCGGATAGAATTCGACACCACGTCTTTTTACCCCAACTCCTTGTAACTACTCAGAATTTTCCGGACATCAGTATGGGAATGGACGGGCATTCGCGCACCCAGGTGGGTGACCACCTGCCCCGCGCAATAGGAGCCGATAATGGCGGCTTCCTCCAAATCGTGTTTGCGTAGCAACCCGTAAAGAGCGCCCGCGGCGAACAAATCGCCGGCGCCGGTGGTATCCACGGCTTTTGCCGGAAATGCCTTGATGCGGATTGGGTCTCCAGGCCGGCTCCCCACAAGGGCGCCCTGGCTTCCGAGCGTCATGAAAACGGTATCGGCCATGCTCTGCAATTCCACAAAGGCAAACCCGCTGTCCGGCGTGCCCACCAGGGCCTGGCCCTCGGCTTCATTGCAAAAGAGAATATCGACATTCCAGCGGACAAAATCGATAAGACTTTCCTTGAACCCGTTGGCGACAAAAGCGTCGCTGAGAGTAAACGCCACCGGAATTCCCGCCTGCCTGGCATACTCCGCCATCGTTTGCGCCGCGGCGCGGGTTTCGTTTTCCGTCCACAAATAGCCTTCGATGTAAACCATCCTGGCGCCGCGAAGAAGGGTTTTGTCCACATTGTCCGGGTGCAATAACGCCGAAATCCCCAGGTGAGTGACCATGGTGCGCTGGGAATCGGGAGTGATCAAAACAACGGAAGTGCCCGTGCCGGAAGTCTCCGCTCCGCAACCCGGAAAGCCGACTCCGCAAACTTTCATATCCTCGGTATAGTGGCGTCCGTACCGGTCGTTGGCCACCCGTCCCAGATAATACGTTTTGCCGCCCAAAACTCCAATGCCGTGAATGCTGTTGGCCGCCGACCCGCCCGACGAAACTTTATGGGAAAACTGAGACAGCTTATCCAGAATTTTCGCCTGTTCCTCGGCGGTGGACAAGGTCATCCCTCCCTTGGCAAGAGACGACTGTTCAATAAAATCATCGCCAACCTGAACCTGGATATCCACCAGCGCGTTGCCGATTCCGATCACATCGTAATTCATTTGAAAAGGTCCTTAAGTTATCGATTCATCCTTCTTCTTTCCGAGAAGAAAAGTCAACGTAGCATATTTTTTCAGGAACCGCCATTGGGAGTAACTTTTCATACCAAGCCAGTTCGACTTGAAATCCGCACTTTGAATTTGTAAAATTTTTGTGTGCTTTATTCCTCAACCAAATTGACAACCCCATCCATACTTTTTTTTCTTTCGGTTTGTCTCCTTCTCCCCTCTTCGGGTTTTCCCCAGCAGAGACCTGACGCAGACAGTGTGGCCCGATTCCGGCAAAAAATCGAAGCATATCAGAAGCACCCCTGCCTGAAAAAGGGCAATTTCGGTATTCAAATTTACTCTCTGGACAAGAGGAAAACCCTTTATCAATTCCAAAACGACCGATTGTTCATCCCGGCCTCCAACCTCAAGTTGATCACCACCGCGACGGCCATGAGGTATCTGGGGCCGAATTACCGGTTCATAACGGAATTATGGACATCCGGAAAAGTGAAAAACAAGGTTCTTCACGGTGATCTTTACCTCAAGGGATTCGGCGACCCCAAGCTGGTTACCGAACAAATGTGGCTTTTGGCCAACCAGCTCAAAAACCTGCCTGTCCGGAAGGTGACGGGCAGTCTGATCGCCGATGATTCTTATTTCGACCGGGTTCGCCGCGTGAAAACATGGAAAAGAAAGTTCGGCCCGCAACCGTTCAACGCACCTTTGGGAGCCCTCTCGTTTAATTTCAATACGGTTACGGTATTCATCATGCCCGGTCCCGGCGTCGGCTCGAAACCCATCGTCGTCGTCGATCCCGATACGGACTACATCCGGGTAATCAACCGGGCGACAACCCTGCGGGCGGACAAAAGGAATCGCTTGATCGTCAACCGTCTCGGCAGAAACGGATTCAATGAAATTCTTTTGACCGGAGGTATCCCCCTCAACAACCGCCGGTCCCGTTATTTCCTGAATATCACGGATCCTACTTACTACACGGCCACGGTTTTAAAACAGTTCCTGTCGAAAGCTGGAGTGGAAGTGGCGGGGAAGATAAAAACCGGCTCATTGCCCAAGGATGCCGAGCTTCTTGTGCACCATGAATCCGAACCCCTTGCCCTGATCCTTCGGGGGCTCAACAAGTTCAGCAACAATTTTGTCGCCGAGCAAGTGGTGAAAACCTTGGGGGCCAAGGAATTTGGCGCGCCGGGAAGCACGGACAACGGGATCAAGGTCATCACCCGTTACATGCGAACACTGGGGTTCTCTCCCGATGAATATACCTTGGCGGACGGATCGGGATTGTCCCGGCAAAGCCGGCTTTCACCGGATCATATTGTCCGTGTTTTGCGGGATGTGGATGAAGATATGGGTATTTATCCGGAATTTATCGCATCTCTGGCGATCATGGGCCAGGACGGCTCCGCCAAGGAACGCATGAACGACCGGCCCAACAACGGGCAACGCCTTCGGGTCAAGACGGGCACCCTGAACGACGTCAGTTCTCTTTCCGGCTATTTTCAGTCCGACGACGGCGAACGTTTTGCGTTTTCAATTTTGATGAATGACCTGAAGTGCGGCAACAACGCGGCAATTTCCCTTCAAGACAAAATCCTGATGGAAGGCCTGGCTTTCAAACGCAACGTAAACTGACGAAGCGTAAAAAAGAAAAACAACATTTTGCTTTAAAAAAAACTCCCGGCTCTGCGGTAACCTCTGCCGTTAACCGCCGAAAACCCGGCGATTCTCCTTCTCATCCTCCTTGAGAATCTTGTTCCAATCCCTTTTTATCACCGGAGCGTTCAAAAACTCCTCATAGATTCCCTTGGCCAACTCAATCTTGGACACTCCTTCGGGAGCCACCTGAATATCCAGCTGAGCCAAGGCCAGGTCGAAATCCTTGTCGAGCATGGAAGCCGGATCAAATCCATATTTCTTGGTGGCTTGGCGGATGGTAGCCGGGTCAACTTTAAATCGCTGTCCCACCTGATTGATGTTGGCTGGTTTATAGACATTCTTGGGTTCGATTCCCAGATGATAAGCGCAAAACAGCTCAAAAGGATCGATGCCCGCGACCAGGTCGTTGCTTCCCTGTTTGCTATCTCCGGGTTTTGGAGCAGGCGACCGCCGGTCTTCAGGGGCATTGGACGGTTTATGCGATTTTTGCGGATACCGCGGTTTTTCCTTCTTGTGCCCGGTCTCCCGGCCTTTGTAGAACGAGGCCGACTGACCGTTGCCATTGGAGCTTCTTTGTTTGCGGGAATTCGCCGGTTGTTGCCTGCCGCCCGTGGGAATATGGGAAGTCAGGGCGCTGGTGGAAGAAACCCAGGACTGCGCCGACCTTTCCGACTGTCTCTTGGACGGCGGGCGGTTGGAACGGTTTCCCGCGGGCTTGTGGAACCGGCCGTTTTGACGGTTCCCGAAATTCGCCCCATTACCTCCAGCCTTTTGTGGCCGATGTTTGTAATCTGATTTTTTCAAGATCAAAATCCTTCATCTAAGGTTGTTGTTGCGGATCCGACCGACTCTTTTATCAAGTTTTGGATTTTAATTCCGAGTCATGATCCCGGATGAATGACCGGATATTTTCCGTTTCGTCCAGGAGTCGAAGCCACTGTTGCTTATAAAGAGTTACGGGGAAACGGCCGAGACCGTAAAGCGAAAGAGCCCCTTTTTGGCTGACTTTCATGCTGATTCCCCTGTTGCTTCCTTGCTTCAATCGTTCATTTTCTTTCTTGACGCGCTCTAATTCCTGTCTGAGTTCTTCATCGCTCATAGCCTTACGCGCTCCTTTCAGGTTTTACTTGCAAACCAGATGACCCAAGACGAATGACAGTCACATCGATCCGTTCGTCAACGATTCCAGTTGGTCCACGAGAGATGAAAATTTTTGCATGGCTTGCAAAATGGGTTGCGGAGAAGTCATATCCACACCGGCGTCTTTCAGCAGTTCGAGAGGATACCGGGTGCCGCCCGCCCGCAGGAAATCGAGATAACTCCGAAGTTCGTCCCGACCGCCATTCACCACTCTGTCCGCCAGGCTGTAAGCGGCGGAAATACCCGTCGCATATTTGTAAACGTAAAAAGCGAAATAAAAATGCGGGATGCGAAAACATTCCAGGAGCAAATAATCGTCCAGAACCACCTCGCTACCGAAATAACATTCCAGAAGGTCTTTGTAGATCGAACGGAACGTTTCCAGCGTCAGCGGCCCGCCCCGTTCCGCCAACTCATGGATGCGGCGCTCGAATTCGGCGAACATGGTTTGACGGTATAACGTTCCACGGAAATTGTCGATTTCGCGGCACACCAGATAAATTTTCATTTCCTTGTCGATATTCTGTCCAAGGAGATAGCGCGTCAGCAACGCCTCGTTAAAAGTCGAAGCCACTTCGGCGACGAATATGGTGTAATCCGAATACAGGTACGGCTGGGTCTTGCGGCTGTAAAACGAATGCATGGAATGTCCGGCTTCATGCGCCAGGGTATAAATGCCGTTGATGTCCTCCTCGCGGTAATTCATAAGGATATAAGGAGGCGAATCATAACAGCCGGACGAATACGCGCCGCTCCGTTTGTTTTTGTTTTCGTAACGGTCCACCCACCGGTCGGCAAGCAGTCCCTTCCTCAAAACGGCGATGTACTCCTCGCCCAGGGGGTGTAATGCGGCTGAAATCTTCTCCACCGCTTCCGCATAACTGAGTTGCCACCGGACATTTTTCACCAGAGGAACCGTGCAATCATAAAAATGCGACTCATCCACCCCAAGTATCCGCTTCCTCAGCGAAAAGTACTTATAGAGAGGTTGCAGGTTTTCGCGCACGGTCGTTATCAGGTTATCGTAAACCTCCGGGGAAATACATTCGGCAAACAGGGCTTTTTCCCGGGCCGAGGGGTAATTCCTGGCGCGGGCGTAAAAAATATCCTTTTTCACACTGCTCGCCAGCAGGGATGCGTAAGTGTGCTGATGGTCCCGGTATTCCGCGTAATAGGTTTCGGCCGCCTCCCGGCGAATCCGGCGGTTTTGATCCTGCAATAACGTCTGGAAATTGCCGTGCGTCAGTTGAATGATCTCTCCGGATTCACCCGTTATGGTTCCCAGCTTCAAATCGGCGGTGTCCAGCATCCCGAAACCTTCCTGGGGCGCCCGGGCTATCTCCTGGGATGAAGCAAGCAGCGCTTCTTCCTTCTCCGAAAGCGTATGCTTGCGGAAACGCAGGATCTGCTCCAGGTGGAACCTGAAAAATTCCAGGTCGCCGGATTCGAGAAACGCATCCATCCGCTCCTCGGGAATGGCCATGAGTTCGGAGGCAAAGAAACTCCGTCCCTCGGTAATCCGCGTCGCCAGGTTCATGATCCGGTCGAAATTGCCCTGGTAAAAATCATCGGTCTTGTCTTCGTCGTTTTTGAGGTGCGCGTAAGTGTGCAAAGCATCCAGTTTGCGGGAAACGCCGGTATCGAATTCCAGGAAAGCTTTCAGGCAAGCCGGGGAGCGGGAAAGCGTTCCCTTGAATTTCTCATAATTCGCCGCCTCGGCTTCCAGCGCCTCGAAATCGGCCCGCCACTTCTGGTCCGAGGCGTACAGGCCGTTCAGGTCCCACCGGGCTTCCTCCTCTATTTCCGCCCGCGGAAGGGGTCCGGTCTTGGTTAAAGTTGCCATAAGGTCAAACCGATTATCAGTATCTTTTCGACAGGATGGAAATGCTCATGTGCAATGACGGCCTTTATTCCTGGTCGATAACCGCCAAATGAGATAAAAGCTTGGCTTGTTTTTCCGTCAGGGTTTGTTTCTTCTGTTTATCTTTTTCAATAATCTCGGGAGGCGCTTTTTGGACGAAATTCCGGTTGGAAAGTTTCTTCCCTAGAAATGATATGTCTTTTTCAATTTTTTTCAACTCTTTTTGAATGCGCTTCCTCTCCATATCGAAATCCATCGTCCCTTCCAGCGGCACGATGATGTCCATACCGTTCAAGACGGAAGAGGCGGCCACGCGCGGTTTGACCACGGAAGCCCCCACCTCCAGCTCGGAAACCTTCGCCAATTCCTTGATGTACCGCGAATACCGGTTGAGGATATCCGCCGTTTCCCCATCGTTGATCTTTATCAAAAGGCTCAGGAAAAGACCGGGGTTGAAATTCATCTCGCCGCGGATATTGCGTACGCTGGTGATCACCCCCATGATCAGCCCCAGGCTGTTTTCGGCATCGGCGTCCTCCCTGGACGGGTCATACTTGGGAAACGGAGCGGTCATGATGCTTCTCCCGTCCGCCGGCAGTTTTTGCCAAATCTCCTCGGTAATGAACGGCATGAAGGGGTGAAGCAGTTTCAAGCACGATTCCAGAACATGCACCAGCACGTTCTGGGTGACTTGCCGCGCCGCGCCCCCGGCGAGCAAACGCGGCTTGGACAGTTCGATATACCAGTCGCAGAACTCGCGCCAGATAAATTTGTAAACCGCCGAGGCGGCCTCGTTGAACTTGAACTCTTCCAGGCTCCGGTTGACTTCCCGGCAAGCCGCGTTGAGCCGGCTGAGTATCCAGCGGTCCGCCAGGTCATGCTCGGCGTCGGCCAGCCGGTGACCGCCCCGGTAATCCTCCAGGTTCATGAACACGAACCGCGAGGCATTCCATAGCTTGTTGCAAAAATTCCGATACCCCTCAATACGGTCCTCGGCCAGCTTGATGTCGCGTCCCTGGGCGGCAAACGCCGCCAGGGTAAAACGCAGCGCGTCCGTGCCGTATTTTTCCATCACGGCCAGCGGGTCGATCACGTTGCCCTTGGTTTTGCTCATTTTCTGGCCTTCCGCGTCGCGCACCAGGGCGTGAATGTAAACCTGGCGAAAGGGAACGTCTCCCATGAACTTCAAGCCCATCATGATCATGCGGGCCACCCAGAAAAATAAAATGTCGAATCCCGTAACCAAAACCGACGTGGGATAATAACGCTCCAGGCTCCTGGTTTTTTCCGGCCAGCCGAGCGTGGAAAACGGCCAAAGCGCGGAACTGAACCAGGTGTCGAGAACGTCGGTTTCCCGTACCAAATCGGCGCTTTGGCATTTTTCGCATCGTTCAGGCGTTTCCCGGCGCACCATGAGATTATCGCATTGCGAGCAAGTCCAGGCCGGAATCTGATGGCCCCACCAGATTTGCCGGGAGATGCACCAGTCGCGAATGTTTTCCATCCACTCGAAATACGTGTTCTCCCAAAATTGCGGGGCGATCTTGATGCGGCCGCTTCTCACCGCCTCAATGGCCGGCCCGGCCAGCGGCTTGATCTTGACGAACCACTGTTTGGAAAGATAGGGTTCGACCACGGTGCGGCACCGATAACAATGGCCCACCGAGTGCGCCAGGTCCTCAACCTTGACAAGCAGGTCCTTCGCCTTGAGTTCCTCGACGATTTCCTTGCGGCAGACGAAACGGTCCTTTCCCCGGTAAGGGCCGGCGTTTTCGTTCATGGAGCCGTCCTCGTTCATGACATTGACGACGGACAGATCGTGGCGGCGGCCGATTTCGAAATCGTTCGGATCGTGGGCCGGCGTCACTTTCAAGGCGCCGGTGCCGAAACAAACGTCCACGTGCTCGTCCTCAATCAGCGGAATTTCCCGGCCCAGTACGGGCAGTATCACGGTTTTTCCGTGGAGCCCCGCGTAACGCTCGTCTTTCGGGTTGACGGCCACGGCGGTGTCGCCCAGGAGGGTTTCCGGGCGCGTCGTGGCGATGGTCAAAAAGTCCGGCCCCTCCTTGAAATGATACTTGATGTGATAAAGATGACCCCGCGTTTCCTGATGCTCCACCTCCAGGTCGGAAAGCGCCGTGAGGCATCTCGGACACCAGTTGATGATGTAATCGCCCTTGTAAATGAGCCCTTCCTCATAAAGAGAGACAAACACCTCGCGCACGGCGGCGGAAAGCCCGTCGTCCATGGTGAACCGGTCGCGCCGCCAGTCCATGGAGCCGCCCAGCCGCACCAGTTGCCGGGCGATACTGCCCCCCGACTCCTCTTTCCATTTCCAGACCCGCTTGACGAACTCCTCGCGGCCCAGTTCATGGCGTCCGGTTCCCTCGGCATGAAGTTGACGCTCAACCACGTTCTGCGTGGCAATGCCCGCGTGGTCGGTCCCCGGTTGCCACAGGGTGTTGAAACCCAGCATCCGTTTCCAGCGGACGAGAATATCCTGCAACGTGTTGTTGAAAGCGTGGCCGATGTGCAGGGACCCGGTGATGTTCGGCGGCGGGATGACGATGCAATACGCCTCTCCCTCACCGTTTTCATCGGCGCGGGCAAACCCGTTTTCCTCCCAAAACCGGTTCCACTTGGCTTCAACGGTTTTCGGGTCGTATGTTTTGTCCAGCTGGATCATCAATCAATCTCCAACACCCCGACTCCATGGACGAGCGCCATAAAAAACGGAATGTATAATGTGACTTTATGGTTCTTCCTCCCCTGGTGGAAGAAGCCTGGGATAGGGCAACGATTCCCCTGCTCAGGGTGACAACCGTCCGGTTCAGGGTGCAATACCATACCGCTCAAAACGTTTTTTCAGCAACCTGTCGGGAGGGGGGACCGCTTCAATAAAAACGCGGAAGAAGGGGGGTCAGGCCTCTTCCATTTTCCTGATTTTTTCGATTTCTTCCTGAATGATGGCCCGCGCGATGCCCGGGGTGACCTCTTTCACGCTTTCCCGAACGGATCGTTCGATCGTCCGGGACAAGCCGGAAATTTCCTTGGCGATGGCGTCTTTCAACGACCGTTCGAGAATTTGCTGGATATGTTCTCCCACAACCTCGGAAAACATATCACCGGTTGTTTCCTTGTTCATGGAAATTCCCCTTTGTTGGTCCGCATGTGATTGAGCGGCACGGGATTGTCCGGCTTCCGCGCGGTCCGACGACAAATCCGACAAATAAGACAAGGTTTCCCGGATCAGATCGGGTTTCCCCTCGATGCCTCCCGAAGTAACGGCGGCCGGAGCCATTTTTTCCGCAAGGTCCCCGGATTCCGGCTCGGCGGAAACATGCGACACGCCGGTGCCCTGCGCGGGCGCCACGGCGCCTGGAGGCAAAGAATCCTCCGGCTCCGCTCCCACCTCGAAACTCTGGATGGAATTGAAAACGGAATCCAGTTCGTCCTCCGAATCCAGATCCGACGCATCCACATCGGCCAAGTCTTCCTCCTCGGAAGAGTCCTCCGAGCCCGAGGGCGCGGCCTGCTCCCTTGCCTCCAGTTGCATTTCCGCCGGCTGAGCGCCCTGGGGAAGATCGCTTTCCTTTTCCGCCGCAACCGCCGAAGCTTTTTCCAGGTAGTTGTCTTTCAGAAGCTCCTCGGCGGAACTGAGCAACTCCTCGATACTCATATCGCCGGCGGCAGGCGCGGGCGCGGCCTTTTTTTTCTCCGACGCCTCCTCCTCTGGCTCTGGCGCTTCATCGGCGGCTTGAACGGCAGGGGTCGGCTCGGGTTCCTCGGCTTCCACGGCGTCCGGAGACGACGCGGCCTGCTCTTCCTCCTCCAGCAGTTCCAGAATCTCGGCGGATTCCTGTTCGCTTACCTCGTCCTCCGCGGCAGACGGCGCGGAATCGCCCGCCGGCTCTTCGGCTTCGCCAGGAACAGCCTCTTCCTCCTCGCCGCTCTCGTTTTCGTCCTCCTCCGCAAGAAACATCTCTTCCGCCGACGCCAGCATTTCCTCCACACTCATTTCCTCAACCGGCCCGGAAGACTCCGCCTGTTCGGCCGGCTCGCTTGCCGCGGTTTCATCGGGAAGCTCCTCCGGCAGAACGCTTTCCTGAATGATGTCGCCAACCATGTCGTCGAAACTTTCTTCCGCCGGGGATTCCATCTCGATTTTCGGAGCGTCCTGAGCCGCGTCCTCCATCGGCAACTCGACGGGTTCCGGCGTTTCCACCATGTCGTCGGTGGAAAGCTTGATCGGCGTGGGCTCGTCAGCCGCATCCTCCATCGACAGCTCGATGGCGGCGGGTTCCTCGGCGGCCTGTTCGGAGCCGCGCTCCAGCAATCCCTTGACCTTGCTCACGATGCTTTCCGACTTAAACGGCTTGGCGATGTGATCGTCCGCCCGGCTCTCCTTAAAAAGTTTCTCGTCCAGTCCCTCGAAGTCGCTTGTCAGCAGGAGGACGAGGACGGACTTGAATTTGTCGGAGCCCTTGATTTTTTTGCTGAGATCGAAACCGGACATGCCGGGCATGTTCGTATCCGCCACCACGATATCCGGCTGAAAGTCGGGCATTTTTTCCCATGCTTCCTTGCCGCCGGCGGCTCCCTGCACCTCGATATCCTCTTTTTCGAAAGCCATGGTCACGATTTTCAGGATAGTGGCGCTGTCGTCAACGATCAGTAGCTTCGACTTCATGGGAAACACCTTAATCGAGGAGGGGGTAAGGGTGTGGAGCGCGGGCCTTCATCAAATTCGCGTCCGGCCCCTCTTTCGGAGAGGTAATCATTATCCATGCCAATTTGAAGTATAGCATATTTTACCGAAAGCAATCAAAAATCGTCCCAATCATCCCATGTCATCGTGAGCCACGCCCGGTGGGAATGGCTCCTTTCTGGATTGCTTCGGCTATCGCCTCGCAATGACAATCGAACAAGTGCGCTTATGCGAAGGTCTCCGCCGACATGCGCGCCGCGGCGCGAAAAATTCGCGCCCGTTACGGCGCGTCCCGTGTTACCATGGACGCGCCCATCAACCCCCATCACTCGAGAACCATGGCCGAGCATCGGGAACCGGTAGATTATAGCGATCAGGAAGTCCCCGAAGGCACCTCCTTCGCAGGGGATGTTTTCCCAAAAGGCGCAATTTTCCGCAATGCAATCTTTACGGGTTTCGCCGACTTCACGGGCACGATATTCCTGGGCGAAGTGGATTTCAGCGGCGCGGTGTTTTTAAAGGGAGCGTCCTTTCAAAACGCGCAATTCGGCAAGCCCTATAACCGGGAATTCGGCGACTGGGAAATCCGGTTTTTCAGTGTAGTAGAAAAAGAATATGTATTGAAGGGAAGAAAAAAAGACGCTGAGTGGAAAAAATCGGCGAGATTAAAAAGAATGCGGATTTGTCCGAACTTTTAAATAACCGGGGAATGGACGAGTTTGCTGATGGCATCCACGAA
>JBHHYO010000035.1:0-28458 GCA_046757665.1 Nitrospinales bacterium | reverse complement strand
ACATCCTCACCAGCCGAAGCCCGGGAACCGCCATGGAATTTGCCATGAAACTAGTGGAAGTTCTGTTTAACAAGGAAAGGGTGGAAACCGTCAATAACGGCGTGATGGCCCGATTATAGCCATCCGAATGCCGGATTTTTGAAACCTTTCGGCATTTGGGGCATCAAAGGTTTAATCCGCCTGAAAGTGTGATGCTGGCGGGAAGGGCAAGTTTGACGGACATTTTTAAACTCATAGGCATCCAAATGATTGTAAATATTTCACGCAACAAGCTTTTGATCAATAAAAACAGGGTCTCCTCCCGGCTGGTGAAACCGAAAAAGCCACAACCCAGGTGCAACCATTGCGGTGGGCTGGTCAGGGTGGACAACGAGCTTTCCGCCTGCGTGATGTGCTCGCGGGAAATCGACCACGTCTGCGACACCTGTTCGTACGCTACTCTGGAAGAAATTGCAAAAAACAAAAAGACCGCCTGAGCTTCTTCCGGCGATCCTGATTTTGAAGCGGGCATACCTCTTTGGTATGTCCGCTTTTTTTCGGCTTAAACATTCCGCTCCACCCATTTTTTGAGGATATAAAGGGACCAGGGGCGCGCCCAGGAAACCTGGCCATCGAGAAAGTTCCGCCACACCCGGGCGACTGCGGGTTCCGACAGGATTCCTTTTAACGGAGCCACCGGAGTCAGCAAAACGCTTTCCATTTCATCCTTCAAGCGGGTGTGCATCCATTGCTCAAAGGGCAGGGTGAATCCCATTTTTTTGCGGAGCACCACTGCGTCGGGCAGTTTGTGGGGGAGGGAATCGACCAGAAGCGGCTTGGGTTTCGCCGCGTTCAGCTTGAGGTGGCCGGGCAGGGAGAACATCAGCTCGACCAACAGCTGGTCGATCAGCGGCACGCGCACTTCCAGGCCATGGGCCATGCTCATCATGTCCGTATCGCGCAACAGCATGTTGGACATATAATGCGTCAGTTCCAGATAAGAAATCTGATCCACCACGCTCAGTGGGCCTAGCCGCTCCATGAGCGCCTCGCTGATTTCCAGCTGGTTTTTCAGGCCGGACAAAACCATTTCCTTGTCCGCCAGCAAACCCTCGATCTGATTCTCACAAAACAGGGCGCGGTATAAATAATATAAATGACGCCCGTTTGTTTTTCCGGTTATGAAATGCGCCATCTTGGTGTTTTTGTCCGACAGGGGAAAAAGCTTTTCGATTCCCCAGCCGGCCAAATTTTGCAACAAGCGGGGCAGGGCGCGCATCTTCTTTTCCCAGCGCATTAGAAGCGGCAAAATCCGGAAAGAATCATAACCCGCGAACAACTCGTCTCCACCCAACCCCGAAAGAACGACTTTTAAACCCGATTCGCGGGCACAACGCGAAATAAGGTAGGTATTGACCCCGTCAACGGTCGGTTGGTCCATAGCGGCAATAGCTGTCGGCAATGCGTCCAGCAAATCGGATTCCTCCAGTGGCAGGCAGTGGTGGTCGGTGCCAAATTCATGGGCGACCAAAGAGGAGTATTCCGACTCATCGAACTCCTTTTCCTTGAAGACAATCGATAGAGTTTTTATTGGAATATCAGATAGATCCGATGCCAAACCTGATATAGCGCTTGAATCAATACCGCCGCTCAGAAAGCTCCCGACGGGGACATCGCTGACCAGGCGCAGACGCACCGATTCGACCAGCCGCCTGCCGATCTCTTCCTTAATATTCGATCCCAGCGGTATGACCGTGGACGGTTTGGTGGGGCGCCAGTACTCATTTTCCTCGATTTTGCCATCTTGCGGACGCAAAAGCAGGTAGCGGGCGGGTTTCAATTCGCGGATGGAACTCAGCAAAGTTTCCGGAGCCTGTAATCTGCCGAACGACAGGTAATGGTAAAGCCCTGTCGGGTCGAGGGCGGTGCGGGGGATTTTTGAATCGCGGATGGCGCGAACCTCCGAGGCAAACACGAAGCAGTCCTTGCCGGAGTAATAATACAGAGGTTTGATCCCCAGCCGGTCCCGGGCCAGAAACAGCCGTTGCCGGGAGGCGTCCCAGATGGCGAAGGCAAACATGCCGCGCAGTTTCTCCAGGCAATTCACGCCCCATTCCTCGTATGCCGCCAAAAGCACTTCCGTGTCCGATTGAGATCGGAAATGATGTTTCGGGCGCAGTTCCTCGCGCAGTTCGCGGTAATTGTAAATTTCGCTGTTCGTGGAAATCCAGAGGGCCGACTGCTTTCTGGACATGGGCTGATGCCCCAGACTGGAAAGGTCGATGATGGAAAGCCTGCGGTGGCCCAGGTGCAGGGTTTGACCGTCGGCCAGCGAAATTTTTTCCTCGCCCCGGTCGTCCGGCCCGCGATGCCCCAGAGAATTCAGCATCCTTTTCAGGGCTTGGTCATAATCCGGCTCGGCTTGAGTCTTCTCACCGAGGGTCAGTATTCCCGCAATTCCACACATAATTGTTTTTTATGGTATTTTTTAATTTTTACAGGTTTGGCGGACTATGCGAATCGCAGACATAAGTTCCCATAAGATATATTATGTAAAATAATCGAGGAGAAGGTTAAGGATGGGTGGGCTGTGGTACTGCGAAACGGATAAAACCCGCTTTTCTGTCGCGCAACGGCGTTCTCAGGCTTTTTTCCGGCAAACGTCCTTGACGGCGTCCACGATATGCGGATAAGAGAGTCCGTATTTCTTAAACAGGTTGCCTGCAGAGCCGGTTTCCGCGAAACGGTCCTTGACGCCGATTTTTTTGCACGGGACGTGGATTCCATTTTCCATGAGCACATCCATGACGGCGTCTCCCATCCCGCCGATGACGTTATGATCTTCCGCGGTGACCACGGCGCCGTTCCGGTTGGCTTGCAGGATGATCGCTTCCCGGTCGATCGGCTTGATGGTGGATATATTAATGAGAGAGGCATCGATGCCTTCTTCTTTTAATGCCTCAACCGCCAAAAGGCTTTCCTGAACCATGATTCCGGTGGCGAAAATCGCCGCCTGGCTCCCCTGCCGCAGAACATGCGCCTTGCCGATCTCGAATGTGTGCGACGCATCGTAAATCCCCTTGACCTTGGGCCGGCCCAGCCGCATGTAAACGGGGCCGCAATGTTCCACGAGAGCCTTGGTGGCCAGGACGGCCTCCTGCCAATCCGCGGGCTGGATTACGGTCAGGTTGGGCATGGCCCGCGTATAGGCCAGGTCCACGATCATTTGCGCGGTGGGCCCGTCTTCTCCCACGGCAATTCCGCAGTGCGTCCCCACCAGTTTTACATTGGTTCTGGAATACGCCAGGCTGACCAGAATCTGATCCATGGTCCGGCCAAGCAGAAAGCAGGCGAAACTGGTGGCAAACGCGACCTTGCCGGTTGTCGCCAATCCGGCGGCGGTGCAAACCATGTCGGCTTCACTGATGCCGATGTTGAAGAACCGTTCGGGATATTTTTTGCCGAATTTATTTGTGCGGGTGCTGTCGCTTACCCCGGCGTCGAGAACGACGATTCGCGGATCGTCGCCGATTTCTTCCAGGGCGGCGCCATAGCCGTCTCGCGTGGCGGCGTCTTTCATTGCAGATCCTTCAAGGCTTGTTGCAGTTGTTCATCGTTGGGAGCCACACCGTGCCATGCCTGGTTGTTTTCCATGAAACCGACACCCTTGCCCTTGACCGTGTCGGCTATGATAACCCGTGGCTTGTCCTTGTGGGCCGGGGCTCGTAATGCCCGGAGGACCTGCTCCATGTCGTGGCCGTCGATGTGCAAGACGTCCCATCCGAAGGATCGCCATTTATCCTCCAGCGGTTCCAGGTTTTTCAATTTCAGCGTTGGGCTGTCTTGCGCCAGCTTGTTGTAATCGACAATCGCGGTGATCTGGGAGAGATTGTATTTTGCGGCCGTCATCGCCGCTTCCCATACCTGCCCTTCCTGCAATTCGCCATCGCCCAAAAGGACAAATACCCGGTAATCCCGATTGTCCAGGCGGGCGGCGAGGGCCATGCCGTTACCGACGCTCAGCCCCTGCCCCAGACTGCCGGTGGCGATTTCCACGCCGGGTGTCGCCGGATGCGGGTGTCCGGAAAGATTGAGTCTGCTGTCGATTTTCCGGTAATCCTGCAACTGTGATTCTTCGAAAAATCCGGCGCGGGCCAGCGTGACGTACAACAAACCGGTGCAATGCCCCTTGCTGAGAATAAAGCGGTCGCGGCCGGGGTCTTTGGGACATTGCGGATCGTATCGCATCACTCCGAAATAAAGCGCGGCGACGATATCGGCGGCGGACAGACTGCCCCCCGGATGCCCCGAACCCGCCCGGTGGATGATCTGCAAGCTCCCGCGGCGCAACTCCCTGGCGGTTTGCCGGAGATCGGCAATTTCGTTTACGGCCAATTGTATGCTTTCCATGACGCAACTATAAGAAAAGGATTTCCGCGATGACGGAGAATAACTTATACAACAAATCCCGCGGC
The DNA here is from genome assembly GCA_046757665.1 of Nitrospinales bacterium. GTDB lineage: Bacteria > Nitrospinota > Nitrospinia > Nitrospinales > JAJDAT01 > JBHHYO01. The sequence goes on along the minus strand of JBHHYO010000035.1, from coordinate 24,004 downwards.
AAGCAAACTTATTTTATCAAATGCGCCACTGCATTCCCATACTTGTTTTAAATTTCGCGGGGTCAGGGAGAGTTTGACGGGATGGAATCGTCGAATTCCGGGCTGTTGACCAGAACACTGCACTCCTTCAGCAAACGGGTCATGTTGACGGGTTTTTTGAAAAACATTAAGGCGCCGGAATCGAGAACCGTTTCTTCCGGGTAACTCAAGTCCCCGGAAATGGCAATGATGTTTATGTGTTTCGTTTTGGGATTGGACTTCAGGAGCTTGCAAACCTCAAGGCCGTTCAGGCCAGGCAAACCCAGGTCAAGCAAAATGATGGCAGGGCGAAACTCGGACGCCTTCAAACCTGCGTCCAGACCGTCGTACGCCACTTCCACGACAAAACCTTTTTTGATGAACATTTTTCTCAGCAGGTCGGCGAATTTTCTTTCATCATCGACGATCAAAATCTTCTTGGTGGACTTTTCCCGTGCCTCCTTTTGCAGGATTTCTTTTATCATGGGTACGCTGTACCCCTTCTTTTGCAAGTCATACACCTGTTTGCACCGCGCACGCACCCACGCCGGATAATACCCCACAATTCCTCTGCCGCCCGGATGGACCTTTTTCTCAGGGTCCGGGAAAAAATGGTACTTTTTTTGCCAAAGCCAAAGCGTTTTACGGGTGATCGGGACTTCTTTCAAAATTTCGGCTGCGGTTACTTTTGACATGGCTCCTCTTGGCTAAAATCGGTTGATTTATCTTAAAATAGGGAATAAAAGCAGATTACACATGACAGAAAGTAACCCATTTACCATTTTAGACAGTTAATGTAAATTAGCAAGAAAAAAATCATTTTCAAACAGGATTTCTTGTTTGATTGTCATTGCGAGGCGGCTCAGCCGACGAAGCAATCCAGAAAGGACCCATTCCCACTTGGGGGCGTGGCCCGGCTGGATCGGCGCGCCGCTGGTAGCGGCTCGCGATGACACCGTTTATGCAAAGGTCTCTTTTTGAAAACGAGCAATAAACATAGCATCTGAATTTTCCATTTGAGGCCAAATCCAGACTGTGCCCTGAGTCGGTTTATCCGTCAAAGGATGCCGGATGGGCGATAAGGTAAAAGCGGGATGGCTTTGCAGAAAAGCGTCCACGACCCGGAGAGTTTCCGCGTGGGTTATGGAGCAAACGGAATACACCAGCGTTCCGCCGGGGCGCACCCGGTCGGCGCAATCGTTGAGCAATTCGCCCTGCTTCTGCGACCACCGGGCAATATCGTCCGGCTGAGCGCGCCAGCGGGCATCCGGGTTTCTTCTCCAGGTGCCCATACCGCTACAGGGCGCATCGACCAATACGCCGTCAAAACCCTTTTGCCCGCCGGCCCCGTCCGGTTTGCATTTGAGCCCTTGCGGCCCCTGTTGCAGGAGTTGGGTAACGATATTTTTCAAACCGCATTTTTTTGCCCGCCGGCGCACCTCCGCGAGCGCCGGGGCTCGCACGTCCGAGGCCCAGACCTCTCCCCTGCCCTTCATTAAGTCGGCCAAGTGCAATGCTTTTCCACCTCCTCCGGCGCAGACATCCCACCACGTTTCCTGTGCCTGTGGCGAGCATACCCACGCCACGGCTTGCGACGACAGGTCCTGTATCTCGAATTGCCCGCGTCGATAACAGGCAATCGTATTGACATTGATTCTCGCATGAATTGAAGCCGCGGTATTCAACCTCGCGCAAGGGCGGACATCCAAACCCTCATCCTGCAGTTCGCGCAACAACCTCCGGGCGTTCCTTGCGTGGAAGCGGATCCAGATGGGTGGCCGGGTTTGCAATATCCGCAACAATTCTTCAAGAAAAATGTTTTCTTCCTGAGCGCCGCTTCGGGCATTCGGCAGTTCCTCGAAAAACCAGTCGGGAAAAAGGTCTTGTGGACGGCGGACGTGGTTGACGGGACCCAGTATTTCGCCAATCAGGCGGCCCTTTTCCATAAGAGACCGGCCGCCGCTCACCTCTTGCCAGTTGCTGGCGGGTTTGACGTTGCGGGCCCATTCCTCGACCACGGGGGAATCGGTCTTGCCCTCAAGAATCATTGACGCCAGAAACATCCGTTCCCGGTCGCCGGTTTCCCACATCCGGGTCCAGCCTCGCCAGCGGAATACGGCAAACGTCAAGTCGGAGATCAACCGCCGGTCACGGGCGCCCAGCTCTTTTCGGGAACGCAGTATTTTTGCCAGTTCGCGGTCCGCCGGATTGCCTTGGGAAACGGCATCTAAAAGTCTGCCGACAATTTCCTCGCAGACCCGCGCACACCGCCGAATTCGATTAATGTTCCGTTTCGGAGATGTCGATAAGTTATTGTTAATACCTGTCTTAGATTCGAGAAACGGCAAAACGGGAATCCTCCGCAAGGGTTTCCGGCGGACCGATTGATAGTTCCATTTGTGTAACTATTTGTATTATAATGGAATTTCCCAAATAATTTAACGGAGATCGTTGCATCATGGCCAGACGTTCGAAATATACGGTGTGTGTTTTTTTCTTTCTGATTCTTTTAACCGGGAGCGGCTCAACAGTTTCCGGTGAAGAAACGTCAGACTTTCCCCCGGCAACGGACGCTTTGAGGCTGTCGCTCCGCAACGCCATTGAAAAAACATTGCAAAACAATGTGGACATCAAGGTTCAGGAACAGTTTCCGCTGATCAGCGACCAGGACATCATTCGCGAGCAATCCGTGTTCGATCCCCTGATTTCCGCCGAAACTTCCGCCGAGCAACGGCAAACCCAGGTGTCTTCCAGTTTTGCGTCTCCAAACGTAAACCGCACCGACCGCCAGCGGTTTGAAGTGAAATTAAACCAGAAACTGTTAGCGGGAACCAATTATGAATTTCGTTTCGACACGCAAAAAAGCAGTACCAACTCCCGATTCACCGGCTTGAATCCGCAGTATTTTTCCGAAATGGAATTTACGTTGACCCAGCCCCTTCTGCGGAATTTCGGCTTCGACATCAACAAAACGCAAATCACCATTGCAAACAACAACAGGGGCATTTCGGATTTCGATTTCCAGGGCAAGGTCATCGACATCCTCGCCCGGACGGAAAATTTTTATTGGGACCTGGTGTTCAGTCATGAAGACCTGAAGGTAAAACAAAAGTCCCTGGAACGCGCCCGCGATCTCGAAAAAAGAGTCAAGGCCCAGGTTGACGTGGGAACCATGGCTCCTATTGAAATTCTTCAAGCCCAGTCGGAAGTCGCCTCGCGCGAGCAATTGCTCCTGACGGCCCGCAATCTTATTCAGGACACGGAGGACAAGTTAAAGAATATCATGAATGTCAGCTTCGATAGTCCGGAAGGTCAAAAACCCGTAGTGCCCATCGACCGGCCCCTGTTTTCCGGACAGGAAAAAATGCTTCTTGCGGAAGCCATAAAAACGGCCCTGGCAAACCGTCCCGACTACCTGGCCAAAAAAAAGGATTTGGAAAATAAAAATATCCGCGTGCGATTCAACAAGAACCAGACTTACCCCAGCCTGGATTTGTTCGGTAGTCTGGGCCTTAATGGGTTGGCCGGTAACGCCCGCAGTATCCAGAATTTCGACGGCACCGTTTCCCGAAGCCCGTTTGACGGTGAATTGTCGAAGTCTCTCGGCTCTCTGGGAAACCCGGATTTCTTTAATTGGAAGGTGGGCATCAAGCTCAGTTATCCGCTGGGCAACCGCGCCGCCAAGAGCCGTCTGACCGCCGCCAGGCTGGAGGCCCAGCAAGCCTTGCTCGACCTTAAAAACATCGAGAAAAATATCGTCATTGAAGTTCGCGAGGCCTTGCGGCAGATCAAAACCGACATCAAGCGCGTCCAGGCCGCGCGCCTTGCCAGAAAGCTGGCCCGGGAAAAACTGAGCGCCGAGGAAAAAAAATTCGCCGTCGGTCTTTCCACCAGCTTCAACGTGCTTGAATTCCAGGAAGACCTGGCCAAGGAGCAGAGCAACGAAATCAAGGCGGTCATAGATTACAAGCAGTCCAAGATCAATCTGAACCGGGTTATGGCTACAACCTTGGAACGCCATCACATAACCTTGTCTTCCGAACAGGCTTCATGAAAAAAGGTTTCATTCTTATTCTCGGCGTTTTCCTTTCGGCGTCGGCTCTCTACGTTCTGGGTTACGATAACGAAAACGCGCCGGCAAATCCCGACCCGGAATACAAGACCGTGGACGTGGTTCAAGGTGACCTGGCGATAAAGATTTCGGCCACCGGCGTGGTGGAACCGAACTTCAAGGTGGAAGTCAAATCCAAGGCCAGCGGCGAGGTGCTGACCTTCCCCTACGAAGAGGGCGACTTCGTTAAAAGGGGCGACCTGCTCCTGCAACTGGACAAGTCCGACGAACTGCGCAATGTGGCCCGGGCGGAAAACGACCTGGAACGCGCCCTGGCCAAACTCAAAAAAGCCCAAACCTCCCTGATCGTTCAAAAAACCAAATACGACTACGATCTGCAAACGGCGGCGTCCGGCGTTCAGTCCGCCGAGGCCAACCTGCGCGAGGCGCGGGACATCCTGAAACGCCAGCTCGACCTGTTCAACAAACAGATCACCTCGCAGGAAGCTCTCGACAAAGCCCGGACCGCCCACAAGATCAGGCAGGAAGAGCTGGTGCAGGCGCGCGCCCATGCCCAGGCCGCCGTCGATGCCAAACACGACATCACATTGCGCGAGGATGAAATCAAACTCGTCGAGGTCGAGGTGGCAAGAAGCCGCATCACCCTCGAGGAAGCCCGGGAAAGACTGGAGGAAACCGAAATCTTCGCGCCCATCGACGGAGTGATCATCAAAAAAATGGTCGAGGAGGGACAAATCATATCCTCCGGAATAACCAACGTGTCCGGCGGAACGGCGTTATGCCTTATCGCCGACATGTCGCGTTTGTTCATTACCGCGGACGTGGACGAAACCGATATCGGCTCCATCCAACCCGGACAGGAAGTGGCCGTCACCACCGACGCCTTTCCGGGAGAATCATTCCAAGGCAAGGTCAAGCGCATCGCCCCGCAGGGGGAAGTCGAAAACGACATCACCGTTTTCAAGGTTAAAATAGAAATCACGGGAAGCGGCAGAGTCAGCCTCAAGCCCATGATGACGGCCAATGTCGATATCATTTCCCGCCGGGTGAAAAACGCCCTTTATGTGCCCCGCGAAGCCGTTTATGATGTAAAGGGCGAACGGTTCGCCATTGTTCTGGCAGGGGGCCGGCCCAAAAAAATCCCGGTGGCCTCCGGAGCGCAGACACCCATCTACATGCAACTGGTATCCGGGGTGAAACAAGGACAAAAACTGGTCGTCGGCGATTGGGAAAAAATCCTCAACAAAGAAGACTCGTCAAAAGACAAAAAATCGACTTTGAGAAGAATCCTCTGGATGTTGCGCTCCAAATAACCGCGCAGGCTTGCCATGAACCCGCTGATCACCGTAAACAACCTGGGTAAAACCTATCATCTGGGCCGTTACCGGGTGCCGGCGCTGGTGAATGTCGGTTTTACCATCGACCCGGGGGAGTTTGTCGCCGTCATGGGCCCGTCCGGTAGCGGCAAGTCCACCTTGATGAACCTGCTGGGTTGCCTGGACCAGCCGACTTCGGGAACGTATCTGCTGGAAAACGTCGATATCCATTCCCTCACCTCGGATGAACTGGCGGAAATCCGCAACCGGCGCATCGGCTTTGTGTTTCAAAACTTCAACCTTCTGCCGCGCGCCTCGGCGCTGGAGAATGTCGAACTTCCCCTTCTGTACGGCAGAGCCCGCAATGCCCGCAAAACCGCCCGGGAGGCTCTGGCGAAAGTAGGACTGGAACACCGCGCCCGGCACCGGTCCAACGAGTTGTCCGGCGGCGAACGGCAACGGGTGGCCATCGCCCGCGCCATCGTCAACAACCCCGCCATCGTTCTGGCAGACGAACCCACCGGCAACCTCGACTCGGTTACCGGCGAGGAAATACTCGCCACCTTCGACCGCCTGAACCGGGAAGGCGCGACCTTGATCCTGGTCACTCATGAAAGCGAGGTCGCCGATCATTGCCGCCGGGTCATCCACATGAAAGACGGCGGTGTGCTCAGCGATACGGCAAACTCCGAGGCGCGCTCATGCTGATCTGGGACCTGTTCCGAATGGCCCTGCGTAGCCTGGTGGCCAACAAACTGCGCACGTTCCTGACCGCCCTGGGCATCATCATAGGCGTGGCTTCCGTCATCTCCATGATCTCCATCGGCGAGGGCGCGAAAAAACAAACCCTGAGCACCATCGCCAAATTCGGCACCAACATCATCACCGTCAAGCCGGGCGAAAAGTCCAGGCGCCATGTCCGCACCGGCAAAGTCACCACTCTGAAACTGGACGACGCCTACGCCATCCGCGACCACACACAGGGCATTACCGGGGTGGCGCCGCAGGTGTACCGTAGCGGCCAGGTGAAGTACGGCAACAAGAACAGCAACACCACCGTGCGCGGCTCCGGCCCCCAGTACCCGCGCTTGTCCAACTTCGTCCTCGACCGGGGGCGGTTCTTCAATGACGAGGAAACGCGCACCTCGCGGCGCGTCTGCATCCTCGGAGCCACGGTGGTCAAAAACCTGTTCGGCGATGAGGAGCCCGTCGGCAAAACCATCAAGGTGGACGGCGACAATTACCTGGTCATCGGCGTCACCAAAGCCAAGGGCGCGCTGAGCTGGTGGGACCCGGACGACCAGATTTTCATCCCCGTCACCACGGCGCAAAAGCGTCTCTTCGGCATGAACCATCTCCAGTCCATCGACGTGCAAATCGCCGATATCAATAATCTCGAAAGCGTCAAAAAAAATATTGAGGGCCTGCTTCGCCGCCGGCACAACATCCTGGAAGGCAAGAAAAACGATTTCTACGTGCAAAACTCCTCGCAGTGGCTGAACAGTTGGGGCGACGCCGCCCGCACCTTCACCTACCTGCTGGGAGGCATCGCCGCCATATCCCTCATGGTGGGCGGCATCGGCATCATGAACATCATGCTGGTTTCCGTCACCGAACGCACCCGCGAGATCGGCATCCGCAAGGCTATCGGCGCCAAGAAAAGGGAAATCATGGAACAGTTTCTCATCGAGGCTATCCTCATCAGTTTTCTGGGCGGCGCCATCGGCGTTCTGCTGGGCGTCGGCATCTCACGGGCGGTCTCCAGCCTGGGCGACTGGGACACCATCGTCTCCACGCAATCGATTCTGCTGGCGTTCGGCTTTTCGGTGGGAGTCGGCATCTTTTTCGGCTATTATCCCGCCAACAAGGCCGCCAAGCTGAACCCCATCGAGGCCCTGCGATACGAATGAGACCGGCGGAAAAACCGGAAATGCATCTGAAACCCGGCAAAGAAAAATTCTTGCGGTTGAGCCGCGGCTCGCGGCGGGTGCCGGTGTGCGGAGAAAAGGCCGTGCCCGGCCTGGACCCGGCCTTGCTGTACCAGAGCCTGTTCGCCGCGTCCGGCGAGTCGTTTCTTTTTGAAAGCGGCGGCGGGCCGGGCTCCACCGCCCGCTATTCCCTGATGGGCGAAGGCAACCGGCGCTCCATCCTGGCCGTCAATGACATGGCGTTTTTTTCCGACAACGGCTACACCCGCTCCGCGCCGGGCTCGCCCCTGTTTTGTCTCGAACGCCTGAATTTCGACAACGCCGCGCCGATGGTGGATTACCTGCCGCATTTCTGGGGCGGCTGGGTGGGATTCCTCGGCTATGAAGTGGGAACCGGCCTTGAAAGACGCGCCGCGCGCGACGACCTGCCTTTGCCGGACCTGCATTTTCTGCAAGTGGACCGGGTATTCGCGTACGACCACGCAACCGGGATATTGAAATACATCGCCGCTCCGGAAATTGCCGATGACGCCGCGGCGCATTACGACCGGTGCGCGGATGAGATTGCCCGCGTCTGGAACAAAGTGGACGGCATGTTACCCCACTTGCAAAAAGACGACGACGACAAACCCGACGCAGCCCCGCCCACGGCGGGAAATGGCAACCCGGTCCTCAAGCTCCGGGCGAACGTCACCCGCGAGCAGTACTTGTCCATGGTCGAAAAGGCGAAACGCTATATCGAGGCGGGCGATATTTATCAGGCCAACCTGTCCCAGAGATTCGAGGCGGATTACCCCGGCGACCCCCTGACCCTGTATTTGAAACTGCGGTCGGTCAACCCGTCGCCTTTTTCCGGTTATCTCAAGTTCAAGGACCTGGCGCTGGTCAGTTCGTCTCCGGAGCGGCTGGTCAAGCTGGAGGGCAATCGATTGGAAACGCGCCCCATCGCCGGGACGCGGCCGCGTGGCGGCACGCAACGGGAGGACGACGCCTTGTCCGCGGAATTGCTCCTCAACGAAAAGGAAAAAGCCGAACACCTGATGCTGGTGGACCTGGAGCGCAACGACCTGGGCCGCGTCTGCGAATACGGCAGTGTGCGGGTAACGGACCTGATGTTTCTGGAAAAGTATTCGCATGTGTCGCACATCGTATCCAATATCGAGGGTCGGCCGGTTGCCGGCGTTTCGCCGGCGGACATTCTGCGGGCGGTTTTTCCCGGCGGCACCATCACCGGCTGTCCCAAAATCCGTTGCATGGAGATCATCGACGAACTGGAACCCACCCGCCGCGGCCCCTATTCCGGCTCCTTCGGCTACATCGGTTTCTCAGCGCACATGGATTTCAATATCATTATCCGGACGATCGTCGTCAAGGACGGCAAGGCGTATTTTCATGTCGGCGCCGGAATTGTCGCCGACTCGATTCCCGAAAAGGAATACCAGGAAACTTTGGACAAGGCCGCCGCCATGATGCAGGCCCTGGCTCCGAACGGCTGATGGAACCCATCGTTTATCTCAACGGCAAGTTTGTCGCGCTGAAAAACGCCCGTGTTTCCATTTTGGACCGCGGTTTCACCCATGGCGACGGATTGTTTGAAACCATGCGCGCCTATGGCGGTAGGGTCTTCCGGCTGGACTTGCATTTGCAACGCCTGTTTCGCTCGGCGAAGTCCATTTATTTGCCGATACCCCTGACGCAGGCGGAGCTGGCCTCCGCCATCGAAAAAACCATCCGCAAAAACCGTTGTCCGGAGGCCTATGTCCGCCTGACCGTCACTCGGGGAAACCATCGGCCCGGCTTGTCAATCAACTCCTCCGTTCCGGCCACGGTGGTGGTTTACGCCCAGCCGCTGACCCCCACGCCACGGAAATTGTACCGGCGCGGAGTGAGTATTGCGTTATTTCCCGCAACGGCGACGCGGACCGGCGGACTGCAAACGCAGGTGAAATCCTGCAATTACCTGTCGCAAATCCTCATCCGGGAAATGGCCGCCCGGCAAAACGCCTACGAGGGTATTCTGCTGGACGGGAAAAACAGGATCACCGAGGGCGCCGCCTGCAATATTTTCGTGGTGCGGGACGGCGTCATTAAAACACCGCGGATTTCGCCGTCCATCCTGCCGGGCATTACGCGCCGCACCGTGCTGGACATCGCCCGCGAGCAACGGTTGCCCTGTTTTGAACGCATCCTCAAACGCGACGACGTGTACCGGGCCGATGAGGTTTTCCTGACCAATTCCATGATCGAAATTCTGCCGGTGACGCAAGCCGACGGCCGCCATCTGGGCAACGGCAAACCCGGCGCCATCACCCGCCGGCTCCATGCGGCCTATTTAAAAATGATTGAACAGCCGTGAAATTTGATGGTACCCTTCTAATTTTTCCATCACCAAATCAACAGGCAATCATGGAAGCGATTGAACGGTTCAAGGACAACCCCAGCGGCATCATCACCGAGGAGCAGTCCGGGAGAGCCTGGCTACCCAAGGACTCCTGGCAGGACCTGGGCAAATGGCAGAACTGGGACGAGGTCAAGCATTACGTCCGCTTGATGAACCAGGTGTACGCCGGCGGCCTGAGCAGTTGGCGGCTTCCCTCCAGAGAGGAAGCGTTGAGTTTGTTCGACGCGAACTTGTCCCATAAAGACTGGCAGGGCGAAGTGGTCCACATTCACCCCTTCTTCGTGGAAAAATGTTCGGCCTACATCTGGGTCGATGATGTGAACGAGGAAGGCAAGGCGCTTCATCTCAACTTGCGCGACGGTTCCCTGGAGTATATCGACAAAACCGAGCGTTTGCATCAGGCGGCGCGGCTGGTCTGTGTTTGTCCGTAACCGACGCGCCGTTTGCCGCGGCCTCTTTCAAGTCCAGGAAGCCATCGCCAGCCGCCAGAAGGCCCGGCGGTCCATCGCGGCGGCGTTTGCGGCGTCATAGTCCATACCTTTCAAGGTGAAGGTTTCTCCGGCTTCCTCCGTCGTCACCATCACATCGGCGTGCCGGGTGCGCGTGAACCCGCTGAACAACGTCGCCGCCGCCGTGGCCTCGGCGTCCAGCGAAAACCGTTTTCCCGTCCGCGCCTTGTTTTCCGCATCATGCAGGTCGATGCACAAAAACCCCTCGTCGATCCAGTACGCGATGGATTGGCCGTCCTCCCTGCCGGGAACGAAAAACCGGTCATCGACGCGGACGGCGAAAACCGGCCGCATCGTTCCGCGAATCCAAACTTTTCCCGTATCCCCGATCTCCGGCATAACATTCCCCCTGGGTCGCAAGGCCGCCTTTGACTTGCCATGGTTTTTATAACATAATCGAATTTCCTGAAGCGAAACTCTTTTCCAACAACCCGTAACCATTCCTTGACGAGCCCATTTGACCAGCGCCTTGAGAAAGAGCTTGCCCGGCGGCGGGAGGAAGGCCTGTTGCGCGAACTGCGCGTTTGCCCTCCCTGCCGGGTGAATTTGTCGTCGAACGATTACTTGCAATTGCGGCGTCACCCAAAAGTCATGGAAGGATCGCGCCTGGCCGTGGAGGAGTTCGGCACGGGTAGCGGCGCCTCGCCTCTCCTGTCGGGTTTTCTGCCCTGCCACGACCGGCTCCTCAAACAATTGCTGGACTGGAAACAAAAACCTTTCGGTCTCTTGTTCAACAGCGGTTTCATGGCCAACCAGGCCGTGATGAAACATCTGCCCGGCCCGCGAGACCTGGTGCTGGCCGACCGGCTGGCGCATCATTCCATCATCCAGGCCCTGATGCAGGGCAAGGCAAAATTCAAACGTTACAATCACCTCGATTTGTCGCAACTGGAGGGACTGCTGACGGGGAATCGGAAAGATTATGAAACCCTGTTCGTCGTTACCGAAAGCGTTTTCAGCATGGATGGCGATTACCCCGACCTGCGGCGATTGGCGGAGCTGAAATCCCGACTGCCTTTTGTCTGGGTTCTCGACGAAGCTCACGGCACCGGAGTGTTCGGCCCTTCCGGCGGCGGCCTGGCGGAGGAAACCGGCGTTCTGCCGCAAGTCGATATTCTGGTCGGCACACTGGGGAAGGCTCTGGCCGGCATGGGGGCCTATGTGTTGGCCCGGTCATCCGGGGTCGTCGATTATCTCGTCAACCGCGCCGGGGAATTTATTTACTCGACCTTTTTGGCTCCGGGTCCGACCGGGGCGGCGACGGCGGCGGTCGACCTGCTACGCAACGCTTCCGGCGAACGTAGCCGCTTGCGTGCGGCGGCCCGGCGGTTCCGCCAACAGCTTACTGAGTCCGGATGGACAACCAACGCCTTCGACTCGCCAATCCTGCCGGTCATCATCGGCGATATCGACGAAACCCTGAACCTCAGAAACGCTTTGCTGGACCGGGGGATTCTGGTGGGCGCGGTGCGTCCGCCCACCGTGCCCGCCGGCACCTCCCGCCTGCGGATTTCCCTGCACTCAGGGGTGGCCGACGAGCATTTCAACGAACTGCTGGCGGCGCTGAACCAATGGAAAAACCGCTAACCATCACCGCCGTCTGCGGCTGGGCGATTCCTGCCGACTGGTTCGCGGCGCTGGTCGAAAGCTGTCTCCCCGGCGCGGCGGTGCGGGCGGTTTATCCCCTGCGGCCCAGCGACCCGGAAGAGGCCAGGGCTTTGCTTAACGACTCATCGAATTTGTACATCGGTTATTCGCTCGGCAGTCTCTGGTTGCTTCATCACCGGCGTTGCCTTGCCGAAACAGCGCGCAAGGCTCTGCTGGCTCCCATCCTGGCCTTCACCCGGGAACATAAAATGGGTGGCAAAACACCGGCGGGACAATTAAAATATCTTTTGAAAAGGCTGGCGAGGAACGACAAGGATAACGCGCCGCTTTATGATTTCTATTCACACTGCGATCTGCCGTCGCGGGAGGATTTTTTTCAGACACTGCCGGCTCGTTCCGCTTTGATCGAGGGACTGGAGTTTCTCGGCAACATCAAATCAAGCGGCGAGGCCGCAAGGGATTTTTTGCCCCTTTTAGGTGATCGGGACCCGTTTTTGGATAGCGTGGAATTGAAGCGTCATATTCCCCACCTGCAAATCGTTGAAGGAGCCGGGCATTCTCCCCACGACCTGTTGCGGGGATTGGCCGAGCGCCTGGCGTCCTGGCAAGAAACGACATCTGTTCATCAAAACAGGCCGGAACAAGGGTGAAAACGATGAAACCTCGAAAAACCGGCGGCCCTTCCCTTTCCCACTCCGACGCAAACGAGGAAATCGCGAAACTCCGCCGGGAGATTGTCAATTTAAAGAAAAATCTGACGAGGTTGTCCGAAATCGGTTGCGCGCTTTCCGCGGAGCACAACCTGGACGCGCTTCTGGAAAAGATCGTGACCGAGGCCCGGCGCATTACCCGGGCGGACGGCGGGACTCTTTATATCCTCGAAAAAAACGCCCTGCATTTCAAGATCGTGCAAAACGATTCCCTGAAGATACGAATGGGAGGCGCCACGGGAGTTGAGATCACGTTTCCGCCGGTTGCGCTCAAGCGGTCGAACGTTTCCGCCTACGTCGCTCTGACTGGGAAAACGGTGAACATTCCCGATGTGTATAACCACAAGCCCTTTGACTTTACCGGCCCGAAAAAATTTGACGAGCAAACCGGATACCGCACCAAATCCATGTTGGTCGCGCCCATGAAAAATCTGGAGAACGAAGTGATCGGCGTTTTGCAATTGATCAATGCCCGCAAGCCCAAAAGCCGCCAGGTGATTTCATTTTCCTCGGGGTATGTCAACTTCATCAACTCCATGGCGTCCCAGGCGACCGCGGCCATCACCAATGCTTCTCTTATGGAGAAGTCCAGGCGAATCACCGCCCGGTTGCAGGAGAGCGAAGCCCGGACGCGCGCCATAATGGACTATGCCCCCGATGGGATTGTCGTGATCGACGAGGAGGGGAACATCCTCTCCTTTAACGCGGCGGCGGAAAAAATTTTCGGGTACGCCGCCAAAGAGGTGATCGGCAAGAGCCTTAAAATACTCATGCCGGAGCCTCATTTTTCCAAACCCGACACCTATCTCAAAAATTATCTCAAAACGCGCTCTGCCGCGGTATTGAACTCCGCGCGCGAGGTGACGGGCCGCCGCAAGGATGGCGCGGAATTTCCGATGGCTTTGAAAGTGAGCGAAATCCGGTTTGGCGAATCACGGCTGTTTTCGGGCATCGTCCGGGACATCACGGCGGAACACGAGGCGGAAAGAAAAATCCTGGAGGCCAACTCCCAGCTGGCCCTGGCGCGCGACCATGCGCTTGAGGCCAGCCGGGCCAAAAGCCGGTTCATGGCCAACATGAGCCATGAACTGCGTACGCCGATGAACGCCATTATCGGTTATAGTGAAATGCTCACGGAAGAGGCCGCCGAGCGGAACGTGAAAGAGTTTATTCCCGACCTCAAAAATATCTGCATCGCGGCAAAACAGTTACTGGCGTTGATCAACGACATCCTCGACCTGTCCAAGATCGAAGCCGGCAAGATGGAAATTCATCTCGAATCCCTGAACATCTCAAGTCTCATTCAGGAGGTGGCGGGCACCCTTCAACCCCTCATCAGAAAAAATCACAATACGCTGGAAATCAACTGTCCGCCGGATATCGGCGACATGGTCGCGGACACCATGCGAGTGCGCCAAATGCTTCTCAACCTGATGAGCAATTCCGGCAAGTTCACCGAAAACGGAGTCATCAAACTGAACGTCAAGCGCTTCAAAAAGGAAGGGAGCGATGTCGATTGGATTTCATTTGAAATCGTGGATTCGGGCATCGGGATGACCGCGGAGCAAATCGGCAAATTGTTCGACGAGTTCGCGCAAGCCAACATCGCCATCCAGGGCAAATACGGCGGCACGGGGCTGGGTCTGTCCATCAGCCGCCGTTTCTGCCGCATGATGGGCGGCGACATTTTCGTGAAAAGCAAACCGGGCAAAGGGTCTGTGTTTACCATTCACCTGCCGGGAAAAGTGATGCCTCTCCACGTATTTCCGCGAAGAAGAGCTTCCGACCCGATGACGCTTTAATCGAAAACTCCGCGGGCGGCGATGTGCATTCATGGCAAACGAGAAAACATACCGGGAAACGCAAATCATCGAGAGTTTCTCCAAGTACGCGAAAACGTATGACCGCTACGCGCAAATACAAAAGAACATGGCCGAGCGTCTGGCGGCCCTGTTGCCGGACCCCGTTCCCGAGACGATCCTGGAAATCGGTTGCGGCACCGGCGTTTTCACCCGCCATTTGCTGGCGCGGCAGGTTCGGCGTCTGGTGCTCAATGATATTGCCCGCGCCATGACCGATCGCTTGACACATCGCCTGGCGGTTCCGGAAAATACCCGTATAATAACGGGCAACGCGGAGAAAATCCGCTTTCCCAAGGTCGGCCTGATAGCCGCCAACGCGGTGTTCCAGTGGTTTCAGGACCCCGGCAATACCTTGAAACGACTGTGCGGCGCACTGCAACCCGGCGGCGGATTGATTTTCAGCACCCTGGGGCCGAAAACCCTGCGGGAATTCCGGCACGCGGCGAACATCGAAAGCCCCACGAACCTGATCGCTTTTTCCCGATGGAAACGGATGATTCGGGAAGCCAACTGCCGGGTCGTCACGGCGGAATCGGAAACGCGGAAAACCTTTTCCGCCTCCACCCTGGCGCTGATCAAGTCCCTGCAACAGGTCGGCGCCACGCCGGTGCGTATGATGGGCCAGGGAGAATTGCGCAAGTTCATCCGCGAGCATGACGCCGCATTCACCACGCCCCAGGGCGTTTACGCCACATGGGAACTGTATTATTTTTCCGCCAAAAAAAACTGAATGGAAAGCCGCCGCCGATTCGCCGGATAAAATCCCTATTCTCCTGATTCCATGCCGTCAACCCTGCTGAAAAAAAATCTGATCCTGTTGGAAGCGAAAGACCCCGGCCTGGCCGAAAAGCTGAAAACGGCGCGGCCCGCCGCCGGTTATGCGGTCCTGACCGCGAAATCGGGCGCTCCCACGCTGGTGCGCGCCATTCCGCAAGGCGTCCGAAAGACCCTTCACAGCTCCTACGACCCGGTACGGGAAGCGGCGCGGTTTCTCGACTCCTGTCCGCTCGACACGTCGCTCAACTTTATTGTTGGCGGCGTTGGGTTGGGGTATCACTTGCTGGAACTGGTCAAACGAGTTCCCCGCCAGGCGCGAATCGTCATCCTGGAAAAAGACGCGGGCATCTTGCGGCTGGCGTTTGAACAAATCGATTGTGCCGAAGTTCTCAATCATCCCGGAGTCAGCATCCACGTGGCAATCGACGCCGCCGGGCTGAAACAGGCGCTGGCAGAGGATAAAACCAGTTTCGCCATCAACGGTTGTGTTCCTGTAGCGTTCAAGCCTCTGGTCGATATCGATCGTCCGTATTACGAATCGCTCAATGAGGCGTTTCAGACCCTGTTGCGGGAAGCGCGAGTGGAATTGAAAACCCAGACCGCGTTTGCAAAAATCTTTTTCCGAAACGTTTTGGAAAACGTTCACAGCCTTCTGGCAAGCCCCGGCGTTCACTCCGTGAAAAACGCTCTGCCGGGAGTCCCCGCGGTTGTCGTCGCCTCCGGGCCGTGCCTCGATAAAAACATGAGCCTGTTGAAACATGTTATGGACCGCGTTCTCGTCATCTCGGCGGCCACGGCCTTGAAACCCTTGTTGCACTGCGGCATCGCTCCCGATTTCGTGGTGGCTGTCGATCCCGACGACACCACCATCAAGGCTTTTGACCTGGACGCGCCGCCGGAAAAAACATGGCTGTTGTTCGACCCCTGCATTCCCGCGGCTGTTATCGAAAGTTTCGGAACGCGCCGGCTGGCGTTCGATTCGGCGGTTTATCCCGCCCAATGGGTTGCGCGCCACAACGGAGAAAAGGGGGCTCTCGGCAAAACGCTTTCCGTGGCTCATACCGGATTCCTGTTTGCCAGACACCTGGGTTGCGGTCCCATCATCCTCGTCGGCCAGGACCTGGCGTTTGCCCATAACCGCATGTATTGCTCCGATTCCTTTTTTGCGGAAGAGTTGCGGGACCAGATAAGCAACAAGCGGTACATGAACGACCTGGAAAAGCAAAGCTACGCAAAATACGCCGAATCGCTTGTTGCGACTCGGAATATCTTCGGCGGCGCAACGACCACCACCGTCGCCCTGGATTCTTATAAAAATATCTTTGCCGAGGAGATCAAGGCCGCCGGGGCCGTGTATAACGCCACCGAGGGCGGGGCCGCCATTCCCGGCGCCGTCAATTTATGCCTGAGGGAAGCTCTGTTCCTGTATTGCGGACGGGACCTGCAAACGCGCAAAAAAGATTTTCTCAAGGCAACCCAAATTACCGGCGACGCGGACAGACTGCGTTCGGCTCTGGAAGAAAAGTCCGCGGCCCTGAAACACCTTAACCGGCAACTGGCCGATCTGAAAATCAAGTACCTGCCCTCCTCCGATATGGAAGAGACCGGACGCAAAGGATTCGTTGCCGAAATGGAATCTTTTTACCAGACGTTTTTGCGCGATGAGGAAACCGCGCGGCTCCTTCAGGATTATGCCTACGCTGATTTTGTTTTATGGAACCGGGAAAACCAGGGCTTGCTGATAAAGGGGGACGGTGACCCGGAGAATGAAAAACGCCGGTGCGAACGCGACTGCAAGTTTCTGGAAGCCCTGCTGAAGGCAACCGATTCCATGGGCAGGGCCATCGACAAGACAAGCCAAAGGCTGAAACGCCGCTGAACAAAAATACCCTACGGGCAAAAATTCATGGAAATGTCCACGGCGCGCGCAGAGTGAGTCAGGGCGCCGACGGAAACGAAATCCACCCCGGTAGCGGCCAGTGCCTCCAAGTTGTCCAGGGAAACGGACCCGGAGACTTCGATTTTGGCCTTGCCCGCGACCAGGGCCACCGCTTGACGAATGGTGTCCGGAGACATGTTGTCGAGCAGGATCACGTCCGCGGCCATTTTTACGGCTTCCGCCACTTCATCGAGGTTGGCGGTTTCCACCTCGATTTTATGGGAAGGAAGTTTGGCGCGGAGCCGTTTCACGGCTTGCGAAATCCCTCCCGCCGACTTGATGTGATTGTCCTTGATCAACACGGCGTCGAACAACCCGAAGCGATGGTTTTTCCCGCCGCCGCAAGCGACGGCGTATTTCTCAAACACACGCAGGCCCGGCGTGGTTTTGCGCGTGTCCAGAACGGTAACGGGTTTGGCGCGGTCGGCAAACTGCCGGGTCAGGGTGGCGATGCCGCTCAGTCGTTGCAGAATGTTGAGCGCCGTCCGCTCGCCTTTCAACAGGGTGAGTTCGTCCGCCTCGACCGTGAACAGCGTTGCTCCCGCGTCCGCCCGTTCGCCATCCATGAAAGAACCGAAGAAGCGCGCCGTCGAGTCGAGATGCAAAAACACCTCGCTGGCAATGTCCCGTCCGCAAAGGATCAAGGGCTCCTTCGCGGTGACCGTGGCTTTGCGGCGACTGCTCGGCGTGACGATGTTTTCGCTGGTGATGTCACCCGGCCCCAGGTCTTCCTCCAGCCCCAGGCGCACCAGCCATTGGATTTGTTCTTTTGTGGGAGGTTGGATCATGTTCGGCTCATTCAACCTTTCTGATAATTCAACGAATTCCTGTTAAACTAACACCGATTGTTTTCATGATCCATTTTTTTGTTGCTGGAGAGGATGGTCAAACTGCCGAAAAGACTTAAGATCGAAACGCTGTCGCAAAACGGCGCCGACAAAGGATTTTCCACCAACCGGCGGCAGTCCGAACAAATGATCCGGCTTTTCGACCCGGCGGACAACCGCGCCTGGGGCTATGTTGTGATCGACGATACCCGTCGCGGCGCCGGCCTGGGCGGCGTGCGGATGGCCCGGGACGTGACGCTCCATGAGGTACAGCGGCTGGCGCGCGCCATGACCCTGAAAAACAGCGTCTCGCAACTGCCGTTCGGCGGCGGCAAGGCGGGCCTGGTTGTCGATCCGGAATCCGCCAATGACCGGCCCGGTTTCAAGGCCGAATTGTTCGAACTTTTCGCCGAGGCGGTTTATCCGCTCAGCGGCTACATCCCGGCGCCGGACATGGGCACCGACGAAAGGGACATGCAGGTGATCCACGATTTTTTTTCGCGCCAACTGGGGAGCGGCAGGCACATGCGCGGCGGCGCGGGCCGCCCGCCCGACCGGGGCGGTATTCCCATCGACGCCTGGGGGCTCACGGCGCACGGATTGTTCGCCGCCGCCAAAACCCTGGAGGATTCTAATGTCGGCCTGACCATCAAAAACGCCCGCGTGGTGATCCAGGGATACGGCAACGTCGGCTCGCCCACCGCAACCAAACTGTATGAAGCGGGGGCCGTCATCGTCGGCGCTTCCGACATTCACGCGGGATTGTGGTCGCCTGGCGGCCTGGATGTGGAGCAGATGAACTCCATCCGCCATCAACACGGCGGCCTCGCCAACTATTCCGGTCGTGCCGACAAACGGTTTTCGTCCGGCAACCTGGACCGGCTACTGGAAGCGCCTTGCGACATCCTGATACCCGCCGCCCGGCCGGATGCGATCACCTCACGCAACGCCGACCGCATCGACTGCCGCTTCATCTTGCAGGGCGCCAACACCCCCAGCAACAAAATGACGGAGTACTACCTGCAAAACCGGCGCGACATTCTTTCGCTTTCCGACTTCGTCGTCAACGTAGGCGGAGTGATCGGCTGTGCCGCCGAACTGGTCATGAACACCGATGACAGGTACAAGTCCATGGTGTCGGCTTGCGGTGGAAAAACGTATTTGGAAAATTTGATTTTTAGCACCGTGTCGCGCAACGTTTCCGATATCCTTCAGCGGTTGAGGGAGGCCAAGCGGCCGGACACGATTTTTCGCGAAGAGGCTCTGTCTCTGGCCGAGGAACGACTGCGGCAAGTCGATAAGCATTACTGGATGTAACGGATTCGCCATGGATAACCAATAAAACGGAGGAAAATCATGGTCTGTCGAAATCAGGGAAATTTTGAACGGCTCGTCCGGGTCATGTTTGGAACGGGACTTGTTTTCTGCGCGGTCGCCAACACCAACACCTGGAGCGTCGTCGGCGCCGGAGTCGGCCTGGTGCTTTTGGTGACGGGCCTGCGCGGCTGGTGCCCGCTGTTCGCCCTGCTGAACATCAACACCCGCGGCAAGTGAGAAAATGAGTTCCATAGAATTCGTCCCTGGCCAAATTGTCTTTCTAAGATCAAATCCCGCCATGCGTGGAGCCGTCGTCTCGGTCTTGCTCGGCGAACCGGAAAATCGCTACGACGTATTCATTGATGGCGAGACGCAAACGTTTTATGCCTCCCAGATACAGGCTGACGATGGCACGGGTGAAAGTTCCGTTATTTTACCTTGTCATAAATTTCACGCATATCTCACCGCGCTTCAAATCCGACATCCGGGACTTTCCACGCTTTACTCGCTCAATGCCGCCCGCATTGATTTTGTTCCATACCAATTCCGACCGGTTCTGAAATTCATCCGATCCGACAGGCCGCGCTTGCTCCTGGCCGATGGCGTTGGCGTGGGGAAAACCATTGAGGCCGGTCTGATTCTTCGTGAATTGCAAGCCAGACGCGACATCCGTTCCATTCTTGTAATCTGCACCCGCCAACTGGTTGTCGAACGCAAATGGGAAACTGAAATGAAACGATTTGAGGAGCGTTTCAACCCGCTGGACAGCAAAACGCTTCGGTATTGCATCAACGAAATGGATTTGGATGGGGCGTGGCCCGAACAACACAAGAAAATCATCATTCCCTACTCCTTGTTCGACGAGGCCCTTCTCTATGGAACAACACCCGGCGGCAACCAAAGGCGCAAGCGCAAAAAGGGACTCCTCAACTTGGACCCGCCGCCACGCTTTGACCTGGTTATCGTGGACGAGGCTCATCATATTCGCAATCCGGAAACCTACAGGCACAAGGCTGTTCGGTTCTTTTGCGACCACGCCGAGGCGGTCGTTTTTCTGACGGCCACGCCGATTCAACTGGGAAACAACGATCTTTTCGTTTTGCTCAATATCCTGCGTCCCGACCTCGTCATCGACAAGGCAACTTTTGAGCATATGGCGGAACCGAATCCACTTATAAATCGCGCCGTGGATTTGACACGTGCCAGAGAAACGGGATGGACCGTGAAAGCCGCCGAGGCATTGAACGAAGCCGCTACCACGCCATGGGGTCGGTCCATTCTCCAGGACAACCCGGAATTCACCCGCATCCGCGAACAGCTTTTGCAAGAAGAGGTTTCCTCGGAAGAGCGCGTGCAACTTGTTACCGATATCGAGGCTCTGCATACGTTCTCGGGAATAATCAATCGAACCCGCCGGAGGGATATAGGCGATTTCACGATAAGAAAACCGGAAACCGTCGCCGTCGAGTTCACCTCGTCCCAGAAAAACCTGCATGACGGCTTACTCGAGATTCAAGCGAAGATATTCAGCCGGATCCATGAGAATATCTCTGTGAATTTTATTATGACGACCATTCGTCGGCGGGCGGCAAGTTGCTTATATGGCCTTATCCCCTTCCTTGAAGATATTCTCAATCGCCATGTTGATGAATTGACGTGGGATGAGGCCGGGGAGGCTCCTCCCGATGAGGCCGTCGAGAAAATAAAATCGGAAATCCGCGAGATACTGGAACGGGCGCGGACTCTTGATCCCCATGACCCGAAACTTGAGAAGCTTAGAAAAATTCTAAGGGGCAAACAAGAATTGCCAAACAACAAAATCATGCTCTTCAGTAGCTTCAGGCATACTCTCTACTACCTCCACAATCATCTCAAAAGGGATGGTTTCCGCGTCGGCCTGGTGCATGGCGGAACGCCCGACGAGGAACGTATTGAAGTGCGCGACCGCTTCGCGCTGGATCGTGAAAATGATGACGCGCTGGACATCTTGCTGTTTTCCGAAATCGGCACCGAGGGCGTGGACTATCAGTTCTGCGATTGCATTGTAAACTATGACTTGCCGTGGAATCCGATGCGGATTGAGCAACGAATCGGCAGGATTGACCGTTATGGGCAGAAAAGCGAGAGCGTTGCTATTTTTAATCTGATTACGCCGGGAACCGTCGATGCTGACATTTACGAACGTTGTTTGCTTCGCATCGGGGTGTTCAACAGCGCTCTGGGCGGTAGTGAGGAAATACTTGGAGAGATCAGCCGGGAAATCCAAAACGTTGCGGAGAATTCCAGTCTGAGTGCCGAGGAGCGTCGGGAAAAGCTCCAACAATTAGCGGACAATAAAATCCGCTCGATACAAGAACAAGAAAAACTTGAGGAGAAGCAGGCCGAGTTATTCGGTATTCATTTGTCCAAGGAGCAGTTCAAAAAGGAAATTGATGAGGCATCGAACTTTTGGCTTTCGCCATTGGCGATTCAGAATCTTGTCGCGAATTATCTACAGGCTATTTACGGTGAGAATCACGAGTTTATTCTTGGTGAGAAGCCGCTCAAGACCTTGCGCCTGGCCCAGGAGGCACGCAACCGGTTATTGGATGATTTCCAAAAACTGCCTCGGCAAAATGCGCCCTTGTTCCGGGATTGGGAAAACTGGCTGAAGGGGGACAATCCCCATTTACCGATAACCTTCGACGCCGATTGCGCCTCCCGACATCACGACGCCGCGTTCATCATCCCTCAGCACCCCCTGGCAAGGCAGGCCGCCGAAGCGTTTGATTTGAAGGAACGAGCCGTCACGACATTAAAGGTGAGGGATGAATCCGCCCCCGCCGGAGACCACTTGTTTGCCGTCTATCAGTGGCGGTTTCAAGGCATCCGGGAAGACTTGGTTCTGCGTCCTGTTGCCGGTTCGGAGGCCGTCGCGGTTTATCTGGGAAAACTCCTCGAAAAAGCCGAGGAAAATCCGGCGAGACAGGAAAATCTGCCCAACCCCTCGGCCTGGGACAAGCTTGATGCAGAGCATTATAAACTCTGGTCGGAGGCGCGTGAAAAACACCGGCTCCAGACACGAGAACAGGCGCAATATCGCCGCGAAAGCTTGAAGACCAGCCACAACGCGCGAATTTCTCTACTTAAGGAACAGCTGGATCAAGCGACTAATGATAACATCAAGCGGATGCGCCAATCTCAAATCTTGACAGCTGAAGCGGACTATGCGCGTCGCATTCAAGAGTTGGAGATTGCAATGGAAAGGGCTGATATCATTGCCCAGCCGGTCGCTCATGGGGTAATCCATATTGAGGGGGCTACGACCAATGCCGAGTGATTATAAAGCGATAACTAAGCGCAACGTGGAACAATTGGGAAAAGATACTGCTTCACGGAAATCCCAAGTCAGTATGTATTCCGACTTTTCCCATTTTGTCTATGAGATATTACAGAACGCTGATGATTATGAGGCTAAAACCGTTGAGTTTAAATTAAAGGAAGATGAGTTGGTAATCGAACATGACGGGATTCCTTTCAAAGATGAAAATGTAAAAGCAATCAGCTATTTTGGGCGAAGTACGAGCCGAGACGACCTTATAAAAACCGGTCAATTTGGGGTGGGATTCAAGTCGGTCTTTGCTTTTACGGCGTCTCCGGCTATTCATTCCGGAGAGGAGAACTTTGAAATTTACGGATTGTATCGTTTAAAAGCTCTTCCCAAACCAAATAACCTTGACCAAAGCAAGACACGAATACGACTGCCTTTCGATCACGAGGAAAAACAACCTAATTTTGTAGAGCATCTGGTCTCGAAAAAAGAGGCATTTGAAAAAATCTCTCGTAAATTAAAAAAACTGGATATCACTACGCTTCTTTTCACACATAACGTACTGGAAATTAAATGGACTGTCCTGGACGAAACGGGACATTACCTTCGTGAGGATAAATTTAACCAGGAAATTAACGATCATTTGCAGACAAGAAGAAGTGAAATCACGGATGGAGATGAGCTTCATACCTATCTTGTATTTTGTCGGCCTGTTAAATGGAAAGGGAAGGATTACAAACCCGTTGAAATTGCCTTTTCCCTGGATGTTGATAATGATGGCGAAAAAATCGAGGCAATAAAAGAGCCGCCGTTATTTGTTCTTTTCCCTACAACCAAAGAAACACATGTGGGTTTCTTGATGAACGGCCCTTTTCGAACTCCG
The DNA here is from genome assembly GCA_046757665.1 of Nitrospinales bacterium. GTDB lineage: Bacteria > Nitrospinota > Nitrospinia > Nitrospinales > JAJDAT01 > JBHHYO01. The sequence goes on along the minus strand of JBHHYO010000035.1, from coordinate 527 downwards.
CCTCATAGGGAAACGGTTTCTGAGGATGACGAGTTCAATCAATTTTTGGTAAAAGAAATGAGTAAACTACTTTGCCACTCGTTTCCTGAGATTAGAGAAAAGAGTCTTGTTTCCATCGATTTTTTAGAAACCCTCCCGATCAGAATGAACGATTTTCCTCGCATGTTTTATCCAATCGCGGAGGCGGTCCGCAACGTGCTTATGGAAAATGACTTACTTCCCGCAGATGATGGAACTTTTGTTTCCGGCGAAAACGCCATGCTGGGTCGTGGCGACGAGCTTAGAAAATTGCTGTCCCCGAACCAACTTAAAGAACTATTTTCTTCTAACAAAGATGACAAAGAAATCAAATGGCTTTCAGGTGAAATTACTCAAGATCGGACGCCAGATTTACGGAGCTATTTAAAAGATCAGCTTAACGTAATCGAATTAATGCCTGAAAGTTTTGCCGGGAAAATAGACGAATCATTTCTAAAAAATCAAACCGATGATTGGATGATAGACTTTTATGGCTTTCTTATTGTTAA
>JBHHYO010000034.1:0-28667 GCA_046757665.1 Nitrospinales bacterium | reverse complement strand
TTTTTTAAGGACACTCAAAAAAACCCTGACCGCCCAAACGGTGGAAACTTTCACATCCGGAACGCATCTAACACTAAGACGCCTTGAGGGTTGAAGCGCTTTCCCCTATCGAACGACTGAAATCCCTGGATTGGCAACACCAGCAACCAACGGGGATCTCTCCCGGCCTGCAACGGAAGAAACCGAGAGAGACAAAAGGGTGTTTTTTCCGGAAAAACCCGATTGGGTAAAACAGCATCACTAGCTTTTTTAACATTACCGAGATTACACTAAAAGGAAAACTTTGTCAACAAAAAAACACTATAAATGTGGAATGGACACGGAACGCTTGAGAGATATCGGTAGCAGGTTCAAGTTCATGCGCGAATCCCTGTGCCTTTCTCAGCAACAACTATCTGAAAAAATAGGCTTTCCACAGCAAACCATTTCCCGCATCGAAAGCGGACAGCAAAAACCGGCCGAATCGATATTAAAAATTTTAAAATACCTTTTTAATGTAGATCGTTCCTGGTTGATGGATGGCTCTGGGGAACTGGAAATGGACTTCATACCTATCGGCCGCGCCCTGGCGGGGGGAACTGACGAGACCTTTCTTAAACTGATTGAGGCGCACGAACGTTGCCGCGGGTCGGCCGATATCCCCATATATAATGCCTGGCAGAATCCCGGTAGCGGTTCCCTGGACACGGAAAAACACCTTGTCATCCACCGGGAATGGATTCAAAACAAGCTCGGCGTCGTTCCCCAAAAACTGGTCGCGGTTACGGTTTCCGGGGATTCCATGGAACCGACCCTCAAAAACGGCGATGTCATCCTGGTTAATCTCAACCTGGGTTATCTAATGGATAATGCGATTTACGTCCTCAATGTTGATGGAACTCTCCTGGTAAAACGCATCGAAAGGCTTGTCGCCGGGGGCGTGGTTCTCCGGTCGGACAACAAACTGGTTTCGCCGGATCAGAATATCGACAATGAGCAAGCCGGGAGGCTTGACATCGTCGGCCGTGTCGTGTGGTTCGGCAGGCATATCTGAAGCGACTCGCAAATCCCCGAAAAGACCAACAGGCTTCTGAAAAAGCTTCTCAAGCCATGGTATCGTCCCTGATCCGTCCCCACCCTTAGCGAAGAATCTCCACCAACAAGGCAACGGAGATGCTTCGACAAGCTCAGCACGACATCCGCATCCGGAACTACTTGGGCCACCCTTATCGAAGGCCGAAGACGCCTGACAGATACCATGCACACTTCCTCAACGCCAGAAAGTCCGGTATACTGGCACCCCTTTCCGTTTTGAACAAGCTCGGTAAAGACAAGGAGCCGCCTCTTGGAGATAACGGCGATACTATGCGGGTTGATGTTTGCCGCGGCGGCGGTATTTTCCATGCTGGGGCTTGGCGGAGGAGTTCTCTACACCCCCATTCAACTGTTGTTCGGAATTGATTTCCACGTCGCGGCGGCAAACAGTTTATTCCTGATCATGACGGTCTCGTTGTCCGCCACGCTGGTTTTTCGCAAGGCCGACAGGATAGACTGGCCCCTGGCCTGGGCGCTGGAGAGCATAACCGCGCTGGGCGGACTGGCCGGCGGTTTATATTCGAGGATGTTTTCCGGCGCCTTTCTTTCCTATGTATTCGCGGCCGTGGTGGGGCTCGCGGCGGTGTTCATGATCCGCGAATTCAAACGGGAGCCTGCCGGCCTGCCGGAAAAAACCGGCTGGTTCTACTGGCGCCGCCGGTTCGGCGGACGGGATTACCGCGTAAACATGGCGTCGGCCCTGCCGGTATCGTTCGTCGCCGGCGCCGTCAGCGGCCTGGTCGGGGTGGGAGGGGGCGTTTTGCAAATCCCCCTGATGGTTCTGGCGCTGGGCGTTCCCATGGACATCGCCGTGGGGTCCAGCGCTTTCATGATCGGTTTGACGGCCCTCGCCGGATTTTCCGGGCACCTGGTTTCCGGGCACTGGGACTGGAAAACCTCAGTCATTCTGGCGGTAGCGGTTTTCCTCGGCGGGCGGATCGGAGCCCGCAAGTCCGTGACCCTCAACAAGGAGAAAATGAAAAAAACTTTCGGCTGGTTTCTGGTCGGCATTGCCGCGTTGATGGCCGCCCAAGCTTCGTTGCACTGAGGCGGCAACCCCAGCTAGAAATTCATTTCCAGTCCACCGAAGGCCTGGAAAGGCGCGCCCGACCTCGGCCCCTCCGGCAGTCTCGCGGCAAGGTATTTCTGGTCGGTTATGTTGCGAAAGTTGGTGAATATTCGGACATTTTTTCTGACCTGGTACGCCATGCTGAGGTCCAGAAGAAAAACGCGGTCCAGCGTGCCAAATCGGGCGTCCGGGTTGCCGAAGGGATCGATCTCATTAATAGCGTTACTGCCCGTGCTGAACACCTGGCCGACAAGCTGACCGTCCAGATTCACGGAAAACCTTTCAAACTGAAGCCCCGTGCCGAAGGCAAACTGGATTCGCGGGATGTTGGGGACGGCGTTGCCTTTTTTGGCGCCGCTGAAAATGGAGGCTTCCTCCTCCAGCTCGCCGGAAGCGACGTCGCTGAGAATTTTTGCGTCGGTAAAGGTGGCCGTGGTGTACCAGGGGTTGCGGAAACTCCAGTTGCGGACGACGGCGGGGTCATAGTTCAATTTAAACTCAACACCGCGGGAGCGCACCGCGCCGGCATTGATATCCTTCCCCAGATTGCCGCTCCCGCCGATGGACTCGGCGATAATCAAATTGCTGAAATCGGTCCAGAAACCGATCAGCTCGGTGGAAAAACCCAGTTCGGGCCTGTTGTAGCGCACGCCGGTTTCGTAACCGGTGCTGGATTCCTCGCTGAGGCCGTTTTTGAGATGCCCCTTGGGACTCGGCGGCGAGAACCCGCGGTGCGCGCCGAAGAAAACATTCGTCGTCTCGGCCAGCCGGTAATTCACGGTTCCGCCGCCGACCAGGACGTTAAAACTGCCCGACAGGTCCTTGATCGTTTTCGGCGCGAATTGCTCGAACTCTTGCCAGAGTTGCTCGAAGCGAATACCGGGGGTGATGGTGAAACGTCCGATTTCGATTCGGTCATCGGCGTGCAGGGCCAGGGAATACGTTTTCTGTCGCCGGTTGCCGGCGGCCCCCGGTTCGGTATCCGTGCGCGAAACGATGGCGCCGTTGGCGTCCTGGAGAAAGTTTTCCTCATTTTGCAGGCGGCGCACCTGGTCGGAATGCAACCGCAGGCCCAGCTCGAATTTGTGGTCGGCACCCGCAAAACGGGCTTTGTGGCGCAGATTGGATTCGACACCAAACAGATAGTAATTGCGATTGTTGTTGCGAAGCGTGAACGTTCCCGGCCCCTGGCCTTGCAGAAGTTTCAGGCCCGCGGGGTCTTTCAGGCATTGGCCTAGGCCGAACTTCCGCGCAGACGTGGTGCAACTGTTTGCCTTCTGCCAGTTCCGGTGAAAACTGTGGCCATAGGCTGTTGTTACCAAGCTGGTGTCCTCGTTGAACTCCAGAAAATGGCGGATGCTGGCCCGGAAATTCTGCGTATCGATGCGGTCGAAACGCGAGGCCGGCAGGCGGGCAAACGGTGTTTTTCGAAAGATATTCTCCGGCTGGCCCAGGTAGCCTTGGTCCGCCCGCAGTTTGGTGTAGCCGAACTTGGCCTCGAACCGCTGATACAACCGGGTGTTGGGCTCCCAGGAAAATTTGACCATCGGTTCGGTCTTCTTGAGGCCGGTTCGCCGGGTTCCGTCCCGGAAATCGGTGGTGACGTCGATTTTTCGGAAGCCGTCGTTTTGCCGCAGGAAATTCTCGATCAGGAAACCAAACCTGCCTTTTTTCGTCTGAATGGTGTTGCCGAAGTAAAGATGGTTGCGAATCTCGCCGAAGGTGCCGGCGATCGCCTTCAGGTAATATTGCTCGGCGTCCGGAATGGGCGTGGAGAGGTAGTTGATGACGCCGCCGGTGGTGTGGGGGCCGTATTTGATCTGGCTGGATCCCTTGAGAACCTCGATGGCGTGCATACGGCCCGTGGTCGGAGAATAATAGGCCTGCGGCGCCGAATACGTCGCCGGAGCGGCCAGGATGCCGTCTTCCATGATCGTCACCTTCCCACTGCGCCCGGGGTCCACGCCGCGCAGGCTGATATTGGGAAACAATCCGAACCCGCCGCCTTCCTCGCGGGTATAGACGCCGGGAACTTTCCGCAGGACCCGGTCGGGGTTGTCGTAACTCTGGGCGCGGATATCCGAGGTATCGATGTAAGCCGCGGACGCGGCAATATTCTTGACGTTTGCCTTTGACCCGACGACCTTGATTTCCTCGACAATAAAAGGGGTATCCGCCAGGGCCAAGGTATTTCCCGCAAAAACCCACAAAATCGAAAGAGCAAGCAAGCCGAGCTTGTTAATTCCAGGTCGAGCGTTTTTCAAAGCAGTATCCATTCCAAGTCCCCTCTTTGTTTTAAAGGTTAACTTCCCGACGCAAACTAATATTTAAAAATGATTCCCATTATCAATAGTCAAGCAAAAAAAAATACAAGCTATTGAGCTTGCAATCTACCCTCCTACTTTTTCTGCGTCATATCCACTTTCCCATCGAAGTTCCTGTCGAATTCAATCAGGAAGAGTTTTTCCGACTTGTCGAAATGCTCCCAACGGTCGGCCTTGCCATCCTTGTTGGAATCGTATTCGACCCTTTTCAATTTGCCCGAAGCATAGAAATACTGCCACTGATCCGGCTTTCCATTTCCGTCGGTGTCAAAAGCCATTCGCTTCAGCGAGGCGTCGGGCTCAAAATAACTCCAGCGGTCCACCTTGCCGTTTTTATCCGAGTCGGCTTCCTGTCGAATCATTTTTTCATGTCGGTCGTAAAACTGCCAGGTCTCCGTCTTGCCGTCGTGGTCGTCGTCGAATTCGATTTTGACCAGTTTTCCATTCGGCCCGAAAAACTGTTTCCGGTCGATTCGTCCGTCGGACTTGCTGGACTTTTCCACCCGCTCCAATTTGCCGTCGGCGGAGTAAAACTGGAAAACATCCATTCTGCCGTCATGGTTATCGTCAAACTCCACCCGGCTCAATTTTTTGTTTTTGTCGTAAAACTCCACCTGGTCGATTTTGCCGTCATGGTCGTCGTCGTACTCGATTTTGACAAGTTTGCCCTGCGCGGACAAATGTTCCCATTTGTCGATTTTCCCGTCGAAGTTGGAATCGATTTCATTGACTATTGCCAGGCACGGGGACGCCCAGAGACAGAGGCCGAGAACGATGGCCATTACTTTGCGGTTTTTCATGTTGAGTTCAGGAACCAGGAATCGACCCATTTCAGCAACGCTCCGAGAAAAAGTTTTCATACGGTTTCAGTTAAATTGAGATTTCAGTTGAAAGGTAAACGGCAGAACCACTTCCAGTGCGGACATGCCGATGGTGTCCGGCAAACGGGAAAAAGGCGCCGCCCGTTTGATCATTTCCAGGGCTTCCTTGTTCAAGGCCGGATAGGGCGTCTGTGACAAAAGTTTCAAACCCACGATCCGGCCGTTTTGCAATATGGTAAAACGTACGCGCACTTTGCCCTGCTGTCCGGAATTTTTGGCCATCGGGGGATATTGTTTGGTGGAGTCGATTTTTCTTCTGATTCTCGCCAGATAGCCGCGCGCGGCTCCCTTGTCATGGGCTATATTCGGGATGGCTCGCGGAACGGCGGCGATCGTATTTACGCGAACGGCGTGTTGGAGAAAACGTTGCGCGACTCTTTGTCCGATTCCGGAATCGCCGAATGAAACCTGTGCGCGAGGGGCAGACCCGGCGCCCGGGGCTTCTCTTTCCTGAAACCGCGCCACCCGCACCGCCCGTCCCGAACCGCTACCCGCCGGACCAACCGACTTCAAAGCCCGTGGCGCGGATGATCCACTGCCCACCGGGGCTCCACTTCCTTGAAACCGCGCAACTCTCACTGCCCGACCCGAACCGTTACCTGCCGGGCCGACCGATTTCAACGCCCGTGGCGCGGACGACCCGCCGCCCACCGGGGCTCCACTTCCTTGAAACCGCGCAACTCTCACTGCCCGTCCCGAACCGTTGCCGACGGGGCCGACTGACTTCAAGGCTCGCGCCGACCGCCCCAAACCGCTACCTGCCGGGGCTCCACTTCCCTGAACCCGCGCAACTCTCACTGCCCGGCCCGAACCGGATGCCGCGGAGTCGGACAACCGCAAGGCACGGGGAGCGGCAGAGGACACAACGCCGGCGTTCGCAACTCCGGGAGCCGCCAAGGCGACTTTTTCCGCCCTTACCGGTCCGGATTCCAACTGAGCCACAGGTTCAAGCGCCCGCGGCGCCGAACGGGAAACCGTCGGCTCAACCGCCATCTCCACCCGGGCCGTCTTGATTATTTCCGGATTCAACTTCGGTTCCGGCATCACCACGGGTTTCACCGGAACCACCTGCTTTTCAATCGGCCGGACCAACTTTTTCCTTTTGACCGGCGGTGGCGGAGGAACTTTGGTGACCATTTTCAAGCGAAACGGTTTTTCCGGAACAGGCTCCTTGATTTGGGACAACAAGGAACTCCCCGCCATGAGCACAAATACGAGGTGAAACCCCAACGAACCAATCGCCGAATAACAAGTCGGTTTTTCAAGAACCATAAGAATTACCCTGGCTGACCCGAACCCACCTCTTCCGGAAGTTCCGTAGCCAGCATAAAATCTTCCGCGCCCGCCTGGGTGGCGATATCAATAATTTTTCCAAACAGGTCGAACTCGGCGTTTTCATCCGCGCGTATGACCACGATTTTTTTATCCGTTTTCTTCAGCTTCTCTTCCAGAAGCGGCAACAGGGAATCGATGTTCACGGCCCGCCCATCGATTTCAACATCGCCCTGGGGCGTAACGCTGACGGTAACGTTTCGTCCGATATTTTTCTCGGAGGATTTTGCCTCGGGCAGGGTAACTTCCACATCCTGGTTCAGGGCATGAGCGGTCAGCATGAAAAAAATCAACAACAGGAAAATGACATTGATCATGGGGATCAAGTCCAGTTGAAACTGTTCCCGCTTTTCGCTTTTGAACCTCAGCATATTCGTCCTTGCCGCCGGCTCCCCGGAGTTGACTTGCGCCGACCAACCGGGACCGGCGCGGTGTTACCGGATAATGGAAAAATCCTCCGCGCCCGCCTGCCGGGCAATATCCAGTACCCTGGCGAAGAATCCGTAACGGATTTTCTTGTCCGCTTCAATCACGACAACCTTTTGTTTTCGATCTTTCAGACGGGATTCCAGTTCCTGCAACAGGGCGTCCGTTTCAACGATTTGATGATTAACCCTTAGTATATTGTTCCGGCTGAGCTGAACGACCAAATCCGGCTCCGCCCTGGTTTCCGAAGGCTGGCCATCCGGAAGACGCAAGTCCATCCCCTGCCCCTGAACGCTGAAGGTCAACATAAAGAATATCAGCAGAAGGAAAATGACGTCAATCAGGGAGGCCATATTGGGTTTAAACCGGGTTCGCCTGGAGGACGCCAAACTGATCATGCTTTTGTTTTCCGTTGTTGCATCTTGTTACTGAGCCTTCGCCGCCGGCACAGGGGTTTCTTCGTGCTTCAAGTGAGTTCCGTTGTTTTTTCCCGCGTGTTCTTCGTCAAAATGGTGAATCAGCAACTGCCCGCATTTTTCCAGCAGGAAGGAGACGCTCTCGATCCGGCGGTCGAAATAATGCAACATCACCACCGCCGGAATCGCCACGGCCAGCCCGGCGGCGGTCGTCAACAGCGCCTCCCAGATACCGCCCGCCAGCACGCTGGGGTCCACCTGCCCCTTGAGATTGGCCACCTTGCTGAACGCCTTCACCATGCCCATAACCGTTCCCAACAGGCCCATCAGCGGCGCGATGGTGGCGATCACTTCCAGTCCGCGGATATTTTTTTCGAGCTTGTTCAACTCCTCGCGGCCGATCAACGTCATCTTCTCTTCCAGTTTCCATTTCGGAATATCCTTGTGATCCAGTCCCCCCTCCAGCAACCGGCCCACCGGCCCGTGCGGATTCCGCGACAACTCCAGGGTCGCCGGATCCTTCTCGTCCCGAAGAAAATTTTTGAGCGCCTCAAAGGTCTTCACGGGGTTCTCGTACGACTTGCGGAAATAGTAGAGTCTTTCGATGATAATGGTCAGCACGATTATGGAACATGCGCCGATGGGGACCATCATGACGCCCCCCTTGCCGATCAAATCGATCGAAGACTGAAAGGATTGCAGAATTTCGCTCATTGCTTGCCTCAAAAAATTATCCTGACGGGGATGTTTCTCCAACGCCAGGATATTTGGCCCCATCCGCCAGTCAAACGGGAACCTTATAGGGAAAACCGTTTATTTACGACCGCACCGCCGGGCCGCATCCGCGCGCCCCGGAAAGACGGACGTTCAGGCCACGATTCTAACGGCCTCTTCCGGTTTCCTGATTTTTATTACTGCTCCGGAAGAAGGGATTTGAACGGAGACCCCTCCTCCACACCGTTGCAAACAAGACACCCGGCAGACCTGGAATTTCCGCCTTTGGCCAAACAGCTTGTTATCATCATAAAGCTCTCTGGCGATTTCCTCGGAGTCCCATGCCCGACACGAAGCACCGGAACATACACGCACCTGTTTGCAACGTCTCAATACATTTGGCATGATAACTTGTGTCCTTAAAAAAATGAGTTTGATAATGATTATCAATTCTATTATAAGATTTCGGGTTTGTCCATTCTTTTTTTCAGTTTTTAAAGATTTTTTTTCCCGGTATGCGGCGATGGCCTGAAAATCCGGGAGAAAAATAGCAAAGCGCCTATTTTTTCAATGTGTTAATAAAACACCCCACACGCCGCCAAATGTCTTGAAACCCAGCCGATTGGGAGAAATCAATGAATTTTGCGTCAATCTGTCAGCGACATAATCGCCGCGGTTGACAAAATAAGCTTTTCGATCTCATGCGTTGGCAACGGTGGACTGAAAAAGTATCCCTGATATTGATCGCAATGGGTTCCCCGTAGAAACTCGTATTGCTCCTTTGTTTCCACTCCCTCGGAAATGGTTTTTAACTCAATGTCCCTGCACAGGGTTATAACGGCCAGAATAATTGCGCGGTCGCTTTTTTTGTGAATATTTTGAATAAACGTTCGATCGATTTTTAATGAATCCACCGGCAGTTTCCTGATGTAACCCAGAGAAGAATACCCGGTACCGAAATCGTCAATAGACGACTGAATTCCCATTTCTCTTACCCGCCTTAGAACGTTGACTACCTTCTGAGTGTCTTTCATGATTGTCGTTTCGGTGATCTCCAGTTCCAAAAGGCGTGGATTGATCCTGGTCCGGTGAAGAGTATTTTTTATGATCTTCATCAAATCCGTGTGTTCAAATTGACGGCCGGATAAATTGATGGCCACATTCAGCTCGAAATTCAGGGAGTTTTCCCAAATTTTGATTTGTTCGCAAACGGAATTTAAAACCCATTCGCCAATGGAAAGGATCAAATGACTTTGCTCTGCTATGGGAATAAACTGATCCGGCGCGATCATTTCACCGTTGGGAGGCTCCCAGCGAATCAGGGCCTCAAGTCCGGCAACACCTCCGGTGGCCAAATCTATTTTGGGTTGGTAATAGAGGGTCAACTCATCCGTCGCGATTGCTTTTCGCAGTTTTTGTTCAATATTCATACGGTGAATCATTTTCTGATTCATCGAAGCCGTGAATAATTCAAATGAGTTCCTCTTGTTTTTCGCCCGGTACATGGCGATGTCGGCGTGTTTGGATAGCGTTTCCAAATCCCGCCCGTCATTTGGAAAAAACGCAATACCGATACTAAATCCCGAATAAATTTCGTGGCCGTTCAAATTAAAAGGAAGCTTCGCCTTATTTTTAATCTTTTGGGCCAAACTTATGGCTTCGTCTTCGTGGCTCAAGTTCCCCAGCAAAACCATAAACTCGTCCCCCCCCAAACGGCCGATACTGTCTTCCTTGCGAAGAAGGGATTTGAGGAGGCCGGCTATTTTTTTTAAAAACTGGTCGCCGGCCAGATGCCCCTGGGTATCGTTCAAATTTTTGAAATTGTCCAAGTCCATATAAAGGACGGCGACTTTTTTGTTATGCCGGGCGGCCTGGGCGGCCATTTGCTCGAATCGATCTTTTATCAAATTGCGGTTGGGCAGTCCCGTCAAATGATCGTATAACGCCATGTGTTCTATTCGCTCATGCGTTGTTTTCAACTCACGTGTATTCGAGCAAATCGTTTTCATCATGCGGCATATTAAAAAATTGAGGATGCCAAAGACCAGGACCAACACGGCAAAGACCAGGCCCAAAGACGAGAAAAAGATTCTATGGAATTCTTGCCGATAGGGTGTCACGTCCGTATAGAGTTCAAAACAACCGACGATTTCGCCATTTCTATTTTTAACCGGCAGATAAATTTCAATCACGTCGAGATTGATCCGCCGTTCGCCTTCCAAGTCCAGAAGAGCCGCGCCGGCCTCCAACCTTGAGACCAGACTGCCGCTCAGAGCCCGGGCCAGCCGATCGTTGTTCATAACCGTTTTGCCGACGATGGCCGGCTCGGTGCTGTAAATTATTTTTTTATCCCGGTTAAATATCTTGATCTTGACGACTTGAAACGACTTCAGGACAGCCCTGACATGCCGGTCAAAATCGGGCAAATAACCAGCGTCTATTTCCAGGATATTTTCATCGGAGCCCGAGGCAAACAGCATCTCCCTTTTCTGTTCCACAAGCGCCCCACGGATTCCCTTGGCCGTTTTCTCGGCGCTTCGGAACATATGATCGTTATAGATCGTGTAAACGCTGATCCCCGCCAAACACAAGATCAACGCCCCGGCCAACAGTGAAACCAAAGCGGAAATTTTAAATATCCGGTCGTACCGCATTTCCGCAAAAACAGACTCCAGATAGTTTTTCAATTTATTTTTCAGTGAAACCTTAGCTGGATTTCGCATGGATAACCCCTTTATCAGTTGCTCTCATGCCAGGTTCGACAATAAAAAAGAAAGGCCGGAATAATGCGAGCGGAGGGGGCGCAACTCCCCTCCGCCCGCCAGACCGTCTCCCCCCAATGAGAGAGCGGCCATAAGTTTTCCTGTCGCGACTCTCGTCACTTGCATTCAACCAGCGCCAGTTCGCCCAGGCACTTTTTCAACCCCGAAGCGCTACTCGTATGACTGCGGCTGACAGGAATGTTGTGCAACTTCGCCAGGCTCACTACCTCCTTGACCAGGTTGTGCGAAATCGTTCCCGTAAACAAAACGATGCCATCTATCTTGCACAACCGCTGGTTCATGTTGGGGACCCGGCGGGTAAAAAATCTCACCCGATGGCCCAAATCCTCTCCGGTTTTTTCATAGTTGCGCTTTAAACGATCCAGTCCGCCAAATACCGCGATACTCATAACCAAATCTCCTTTCACGTTTGCGGTTTCGGCCTTTTTGCGCAGGAGGAGAATCCCAAAAGGCCTGAAACAAAGTTTTATTATAATAATGATAATCATTATCATGTATTATGTCAAGGGTTTTTCTCCCGGGAATTTTATTTTTTAATTAACTAAATATATTTCAATATATTAAATTATAAATCCAGGACGGAATTAACGATTGGAGTGAAATAAATTATCCATATTTTGATATCAATTATCAACTATAATAGAAAACCCAACCTCTCCACCTGCTCCGAAACAAGTACGGAGAGCGGAAAGATCGGGTTCGCTGAATTGAGAAGAGGATACTTCCTCAAGGACGGAACAACCGGAACCGCGCTTGTTGCAGTCCGGCGGCAGGCCGGGGCGTCCGCGGACGCCCCCGGGTTATTCGCTCAAATGTTCGCTGAGGTAATTTTCAATGCCGATATCCTTGATGCGTTGGAACTGGGTTTCCAACCAGTCGCACTGGGTTTCCGTTTCCTCCAGAATGTCGTCCAGAATTTCCTTCGTTCCAAAATCCTTTTTCTGGTTGCACAGGGCAATGGAGTTCTGCAATCGCGCGACATGTTCCGTCTCCCGCTTGTACTGGTTTTTCAGATGCGCCTCGCAGGTATTACCCACCAGAATCGCGTCATACTTCGCCATATTGGGAGCGCCTTCAAGGTAGAGAATACGCTCGATCAGTTGATCGGCATGTTTCATTTCCTCCATGGCTTCGGCACGCGCGTGTTTCGCCAGTTTGTCGTAGCCCCAGTTCTCTTCCATTTTGTAGTGAATATAGTATGTATTGATCGCCGTCAGTTCGGCCATTAAAACATCGTTCAACGCCTTGATTACCTGCTTATCACCTTTCATGATGGTCTCCTGAAAAAGAGTAAACGTTAATTGTCATTAGGGAAACACATTCCATTCGATGACACGCTCTTATGATAACGGAAAGAAAGATCATTGTAAACCCTTATTTTTTAATTAGTTACATGCTAAAACGAAAATAAGAATCGCTTTCAATTAAGACGCGAACCTGGTGTCGGAGCCGCGATTTCCTCGAAGCAAATCGTTTGATTTCAACAGAAAAAGGCCACGCCGCCGGCTGGAAGATTTTTTTAATTGAGAAAATGTTTCAAAATGGCGGAGAAAGCAGGAAAAGAAAAAAGCGCGACACGAACAAGTTGTGTCCGCAACCGGCCCGGCGAATCTCAAAAATTCGTCACGCCGTCCAGGCGGGTCAAAACCTCGCACGCATCCCCGGTGACGACCAGGGTGTGCTCGTATTGGCAGGAAAGCGATCCGTCCTTGGTAACGGCGGTCCATTTATCGTCGAGGATTCGCAGGTCGGGTTTTCCGGCGTTAATCATGGGTTCGATGGTGAACACCATATTTTTTTTCAATTCCACGCCCTGGCCGAACTGGCCGAAATGCAGGACTTGAGGTTCTTCGTGAAATTCGCGGCCGATGCCGTGTCCGCAAAACTCGCGCACCACGGAGTAGCCCTGGCTTTCGACGAATTGTTGAATGGTGGCGCCGATATCGCCCAGCCGGGCGCCCGGCCGCACAACGCCGATGGCGCGGTTAAGCGCTTCTCTCCCGGCCGCCGCCAGTTTCCTGGCCCGCGGCCGCGGCGACCCCACGAAAAAGGTTTTATTGGTGTCGCCGTGAAACTCGTTCAGGTAAACCGTGATATCGAGGTTCACAACGTCGCCGTTGCGTAATTTGCGGTCCGAGGGAATGCCGTGGCAAATTTCATCGTTGACCGAAGTGCAGATGCTTTTCGGAAACCCCCGGTAGTTCAAGGGCGAGGGCGTGGCCCCGTGGGCGATAATATAATCGTGGCAAAGATCGTTCAGCCGGTTGGTGGTCACGCCGGGCTGAATGTACGGCTCGATCATCAAGAGCACTTCCGCCGCCAGCCGGCAACTTTTCCGCATCAGCTCAATTTCGTCATCTGTTTTAATATGAATCATCCGCCGTATCCGAATTCCCGCAAACAGGAGTCATTTTCGCGCCATTTGCTTTTCACCTTGACGTGAAGGTTTAGATAGACTTTGCCGCCAAAACGTTTCTCAATTTCCCGCCGCGCCCGACTGCCGATTTTTTTCAACATGCCGCCCTTTTCGCCGATCAAGATTTTTCGCTGTGAAACGCGCTCGGCGAAAATAGTGGCGTCGATCACCGTCACCCCCTTCTTGCCTTCCGCCATGCGGTCCACCACCACGGCGCTGGCGTAGGGCAACTCAAAGCGGGTGAGGCGGATGATTTTCTCGCGGATGATCTCGCCCACCAGAAATCGCTCCGGGCTGTCCGTCACCATATCTTCCGGAAAATATTTCGGCCCCTCGGGCAAGTGCCGGAGCACCACTTTCGCCAGGACATCCAGCCCGTCATTGTGCAGTGCCGACACCGGAACCGCATCCGCAAAATCCTCTTTTCCGGATAAATCGTCGATCAGGGGCAGAAGCCGGGGTTTCGGAACGAGGTCGATTTTGTTGATGACGAGAATTTTTGCAGTAGCGATGCCGCGCATCTTCCGCAGGGCATATTCGTCTTCCTCGCCAAATCGCTCGCGGGCGTCGATGACGAACAAAATGACATCGACATCATGGAGGACGCTCAACGACGTTTTCACCATCAGGCGGTTCAACTTGGAGGCAGAAGGGTGAATCCCCGGAGTATCCAGAAGCACCACCTGTCCCTCGGGGAAATGACATACCCCGGTGATCTTGTTGCGCGTGGTTTGCGGCTTGTCGGATATGGCGGCGATTTTTTCGGACACCAGCTTGTTCAGCAAAGTGGACTTGCCGACATTGGGTTTGCCGATGAGGCTCGCGTAACCCGACTTGTAACCTTTGCCTTCCTTCATGGACATTCCACCAAATCCAAAAACCCCTCCTCCAAAACTGTTCACGCCGTTACCAATGTATTATATAGTAAGGTTAAAGCAAGATTCATCCTTTTCGTAAAACACAATGGAGGTGTCCGGCGCTCGTGTCCGGTTTGGGGTTGTACATTCATATTCCTTATTGCCTGCACAAATGCGGCTACTGCGATTTCAATTCCCATCCGGTGAACTCCGGGGAAATGGACGCCTACTCGCGGGCCGTCATGCGCGAGTTGGCGCATTACGGCGGGGGCGCGGCGGCCGGACGGGAGATCGCAACCATCTTTCTGGGCGGCGGAACCCCCACCACACTGCCGGTGTCTTCCCTGGAAAAAATCCTGGAAAGTTGCCGCCAAAATTTTTCCGTCCGCGCCGATGCCGAGGTCACATTGGAAGCGAATCCCGCCACCATCCCGCGGCAGGATTTGACTCGTCTGCGCACTGCCGGTTACAACCGCATCAGCATCGGGGCGCAGTCTTTCAACCCGCGGGAGCTGAAATTTCTCGAGCGCGTCCACGGTGTCGAGGAAATTCACGCCACGGTCCGCCGGGCGCGCCAGGGAGGATTCGACAATCTGTCACTAGACTTGATGTTCGCCCTGCCCGGCCAGTCGGCGGAGGATTGGGGATATTCCCTCGACCGGGTTCTCGCCGAAAATCCGGAACACATTTCCACTTACAACCTGACCCTCGAACCGGGAACGGCGTTTTACAAACGCGCCGCGCAAGACCAGTGGCACATGCCCGCCGAGGACCATCAACTGACCCTTTACAAGCAATCGATCCGCACCTTGAAAGCGGCGGGCTACCGGCATTATGAAATCTCCAACTTCGCCCGGCCCGGCAGGGAGTCCCGGCACAACCTCAACTACTGGGAAAACGGCGAATACCTCGGCATCGGCGCCGGGGCGTCCTCTTTCCTCGCCGGCCGCCGGTTCAAAAACTACGCCCCGCCCTCGCGCTACATCCGCGAAGTGCAATCCCGCGGCGACGCCGTGGAATCCAACGAGCATCCCGGAAAAGCCCAGGCCATGGGGGAAACCATGATGCTCGGCCTGCGACTGCTCAAGGGCGTGGACCTGAAACAATTTGAAAACCGTTTCCAGGTCTCCTTCAGCAAAACCTACGGCCCGGCAGTCGCCGCCCTGTTGCAAAAAAAACTCATCGCCTTGAAGAACAACCGCATCAGCCTTTCGCAAAAAGGGTTGTACCTCGCCGATTCGGTCATCCTCGAATTCATCGCCTGAGCGGAAGCCTTTAATTTAGCCTTTACAACCGGACAAAGAACATCAAATAATACAACCTGGCGAGCGTGTCCATTTTTTGGAAAGATGACGGTATGAACGAACCCGCGGCGGCATTTGAAAAGCTGGCTTCCATTGTCGATACCCTCATGGGCGACAACGGCTGTCCCTGGGACAAGGTGCAAACCCGGGAATCCCTCAAGCCCTATCTGGTCGAGGAAACCTACGAGTTGCTGGAAGCCCTGGACCGCAACGACCCGGAAGAAATTAAAGACGAGTTGGGCGACCTGCTCTACCAAATCCTGTTCCACGCCAAAATGTCTTCGCTGGCCGGAGAGTTTGACATCACCGACGTCATCCGAAGCATCAGCGAAAAAATGGTGCGGCGGCATCCGCATATTTTCGACCGGGGCAAGCTCCATACCCCCGAACAGGTTGTCACCCAATGGGATGAAATCAAAAAACGCGAAAAACCCGGGCGCGACAAGGAATCCGTTCTCAACAGCGTTCCGAACCACCTGCCCAGCCTCATGCGCGCCCAGAAACTGCAAAAGAAAGCCGCCAGGCACGGCTTCGACTGGGACCGCATTGAAGATGTCCTGAAAAAACTGGACGAAGAAGTTGAAGAATTCAAAAAAGCCGCGCGCGCCGCAAACAAGGAAGAACTGCAAAACGAAATCGGCGACATTCTGTTCGTCCTGGTGAATATCGCCCGGTTCAAAAAAATCGACGCCGAGGAAGGTCTGCGCGCCACCAACCAAAAATTCATCCGCCGCTTCCGGCACATCGAACGGCAGGCGGCAAAAAGCGGCAGGACGCTGAAAGAAATCCCCCTCGAAGAGCTTGAAGACTACTGGCAGGAAGCCAAAGGCCTCGTTGACGGCTAGCCCCTGCCGGTCCGCGACCCATCATCATGAAAAAAACCCGGAAGAACATCCTCTTTGCCCTGGCCGCCATCCTCCTGGTTTTCGCCGTCCTGGAAGGCGGAAGCCGCTTGTATCAACGCTTCACCAGTGACGAGTTGCATAGCGTGGGCCGGGAGACGCTGGCGTTCGCGGTCGATGACCTGAGCCCCTACGTGTTGTTCCGGCCCCTTCCCAGCCTCGAACTGCGCCCCGGCGAGAAATATTTTTTCGACTTCGACGGCGTAACCGTCACTGCCGAAAAACCGCCCGGCGAATACCGGATTTTTATCATGGGCGGCTCGGTGGCCAAGGGGTATGGAGCGTCCGCGCCGGACAAAAAGTTTTACCGCATCCTGGAAACCCTGCTCAACGAAAACCGGCCCGAGCAAAGCCGCAAACATTTCAAGGTAATCTCCGCCGGACGGCTGGGTTACGTCTCGGCGCAGGAACTGATTCTCCTGCTCATGGGGATTTTCGATTTTCATCCCGACATGGTGATTCACCTGAACGGCGCCAACGACATCATCGCCGTGGCCCAGCGCCAGGAAAGCCCCGGCTATCCTTTTTACTTTCAAAGCCTGAAAAAAGCGCTCAAGGCCGTGACCCTCGAGCGCCAAATCGACCAGACGCTGGGAAAAAGCGCCTTTCTGAGCGCACTGGGCCGGATGTTCAAAAAATACAGAACCTCCATACCCGACCTCACCGCGACGAACATTACCCGGCACTACACCCGCAACATGAGGCAGACCGCGCAATTCCTGAGCGCCAACGGCATCGAAACTTTCTTCATCCTGCAACCCGTCCTGCTTTATAAAAAAGAACCGAGTCCCGGCGAACAAGCCCTTGTCAACAACAAGACGGCGCAGTCCGTGCAGATTTGGAAGACCACCTATCCCCGGTTGGCGGAGACGTTAAAAACGATTTCCGGCGAGGAAAAAATTCATTGGCGGGATTTTCGCGGAGCCTTCGACACAACCGGCGAGACGGTCTTTACGGACTCCGTGCACTTCAACAACCGGGGACAGGGCATCCTGGCCCACGCCCTGTTCGAGGCAATCAAGACCACCGCTTACGGCAAAGAGTGACCCTTCGGACTATCGCAGGCCGTGGAACACGCCACTGCCGCGGAACACCGCCGTGTCGCCCAGCATTTCCTCAATACGCAACAGTTGATTGTATTTGGCGACGCGGTCGGTGCGGCACAGCGACCCGGTCTTGATCTGCCCGGCGTTCACGGCGACGGCGAAATCGGCGATGGTGGTGTCTTCCGTTTCCCCCGACCGATGCGAGACCACCGTCGTGTAACCGGCGCGCCGCGCCATCTGCACGGCGTCCAGGGTTTCGGTCAGTGTGCCGATCTGGTTGAGTTTGATGAGGATGGAATTGGCGACTTTCTCCTTAATCCCCCTGGCCAGAATGTCCGTGTTGGTCACGAAAATATCGTCGCCGACGATTTGCGTCTTGTCCCCCAGTTTTTCCGTGAGGCGTTTCCAGCCTTTCCAGTCGCTCTCGTCCAATCCGTCCTCGACGCTGATGATGGGATATTTTTTGACCAGGCCGGCGATGTAGTCGATCATTTGATCGGAACTGAGTTTTGATTTTTTCTCCGCCGTCAGGGCGTATTTTTTGTTGGCATAAAGTTCGTTGGCGGCCAGGTCCAGGGCCAGCAGGACGTCGGTCCCGGCCCGGTAGCCGGCTAGTTTGATGCCTTGCAGAATGACTTCCAGTGCTTCCTCGTTGGATTTCAAGTCGGGTGCGAATCCGCCCTCGTCGCCGACGGCGGTATTGTAACCGCGTTTTTTCAGGACCGTTTTCAAGTGGTGGAAAATTTCCGATCCCATGCGCAGGGCGTCGGCGAAGGAGTCCGCGCCGACCGGCACGATCATGAACTCCTGGATATCGACGTTATTGTCGGCGTGCGCGCCGCCGTTGAGGACGTTCATCATGGGAACGGGCAGTTCCCTGGCGTTGACGCCGCCGATGTATTGGAAGAGAGGAAGCTCCAGCTCCTCGGCGGCGGCGCGGGCCACCGCCAGCGACACGCCCAGGATGGCGTTGGCGCCCAGCTTCGATTTGTTTTTCGTGCCGTCGATCTCCAGCATGAGATGGTCGATCAGGGCCTGCTCGGTCACCTCGAGCCCCATCAGCTCCGGAGCGATTTTCGTGTTGACGTTTTTAACGGCCTTGAGAACTCCCTTGCCCATATACCGTTTGGGGTCCTTGTCGCGCAGTTCGACGGCTTCCCGCAAGCCCGTGGAAGCGCCGGACGGCACCGCCGCCTGCACCCAGACGCCGGAATCCAGAAAAACCTCCGCCTCCAAGGTGGGGTTTCCCCGTGAATCGAGAATTTCCCTGGCTTGCACTCCGATAATTTCGCTCATGGCTTCCCCTTCAAAAAATCAAGTTTAGGCCGCCGCTTGTTTCAAGGCCCGGCCGGCGGCGGCGAGAGTGGTTTCGATATCGTCGTCGGTATGCACGGTGGACATGAACCCGGCTTCAAACTGCGAGGGCGCGATAGCGATCCCCTCTTCCAGCATGGCGTTGAAATAGCGTTTGAAAAATTCCGTGTCGCAGGTCGTTACGGAATGGTAATCGACGATTTCCCGGTCGGTGAAAAACATGGAGAACATGGAACCCACGCGGGTAAACCGGGCGGCGATGCCAAGCGTATCGGTAATCGCCCGCAAGCCGCGGCAAAGTTTTTCGGATTTTCTTTCCAGGTCTTCATAGACCTTTTTGTCGGACAGCATGTCGAGGGTTTCGATACCCGCCGCCATGGCCAGGGGGTTGCCGGAGAGGGTGCCGGCCTGGTAAACGGCGCCCACCGGGGCGATGTGATCCATAATTTCCCCGCGCCCGCCATAAGCGCCGACCGGCAGTCCGCCGCCGATGATTTTGCCGAGACAGGTTAAATCGGGTCGAATGCCGTAAATTTCCTGCGCGCCGCCCAGCGCCACGCGAAACCCGGTAATGACTTCATCGAAGATCAGCAAGGCGCCACTTTGGCTTGTCACCTCGCGCAGGGTTTGCAGAAACCCCGGTTGGGGAGGCACGACGCCCATGTTGCCGGCAATGGGCTCGACAATCAGGCAGGCGATGCTCTCTCCCTGCTTGTCGAAAAGCTCCCGCACCCGCGCCGAATCGTTGAACGGCAGGGTGATGGTGTTTTTCGCCAGGTCCGCCACAATGCCGGGGCATTCGGGGCTGCCCAGGGACATGAGGCCGGAGCCGGCCTTGACCAGCAGGCTGTCGGCATGGCCGTGGTAACAGCCCTCGAACTTGACGATCTTGTCGCGCCCGGTACAGCCGCGCGCCAGGCGGATGGCGCTCATGCCCGCCTCGGTGCCGGAACTGACCATACGCACCTTTTGCATGGACGGAAAAGCGCGCATGACCGCTTCCGCCAGGGTGATCTCCACTTGCGTCGGCGCGCCGTAGCTCGTTCCCCTGGCCGCGGCGCGATTGATGGCGTCGACGATGCGCGGATGAGCGTGGCCGTGGATGAGCGGCCCCCAGGAGGCCAGGTAATCGATGTATTCGTTGCCGTCCATGTCGGTAATTTTCGCGCCGGCCGCCTCGCGGATAAACATCGGATGGCCGCCAACCGCCTTGAAGGCGCGCACCGGGCTGTTCACCCCGCCGGGCATCAGCTGTCGCGCCTGCTCAAACAGTTCCTCCGACTTTTTTCTGTTCATGATCCGTCCCCAAACAAAATGGCATAATCTTTTTTAAGACGGTCGGGGATGGCGTTTTTATCGGTGACCACGGCGTGGCGGGCGGCGTCCGCGCAGGCGCAGTTTCGCGCCCCGGTCAAGCGGCCGGCCGCGTTTTCGACCAGCCGCTGGGCCAGCTCCACGTTTTTGTGCATGATCTCCATAACCGCCTCCACGGTCACCGCCTCTTCCTCCTCGCGCCAGCAATCGTAGTCGGTCACCAGCGCCACCGTGGCGTAACAGATGCCGGCCTCGCGCGCCAGCTTGGCCTCGGTGACGTTGGTCATGCCGATCACATCGACTCCCCATTGGCGGTACACATGGGACTCGGCGCGTGAGGAAAATTGCGGCCCCTCGATGCAGATATACGTTCCGCCGACATGGACATCGGCTCCGGCCTGCGTGCCGGCCTGGGCCACTTCCCTGGACAAATCGCGGCAAACCGGGTCGGCGAACGCCACGTGTCCGACCATGCCGTGGGTGAAGAAGGTACTGATGCGCCGGTGCGTCCGGTCGATAAACTGATCGGGAATCACGATGTGGCCGGGGGGAATCTCTTCTTTCATGCTCCCCACCGCGCTCACCGAGATGATGCGTTCGACGCCCATTTTTTTCATGGCGAAGATGTTGGCGCGGAAGTTGATTTCCGAAGGCGGGATGCGGTGGCCCTTGCCGTGGCGGGGCAGGAAGGCCAGCCGGGCGCCGCCGATCTCACCCAGGATCAAGGAATCAGAAGGCTCGCCGAAGGGCGTTTCCACGGCGACCTCCCGCAAAACCTTCAACGCCTGCATATGGTAGAGCCCGCTACCGCCGATCACTCCCAGCATTTTTTCCGCCATCGTTCAATTCTCCGTGTTGCGTTTGAGGGTTGGACGGCAAGGACAAAGCGGAAACCGCAGGCCGCAAGGCCGCCAAAACCTGCCGCTAGAAACGATTGTTTAGAAAAAGCGCGAAAAGAGGACCGGCCCGGTTTTCCGGGCAAGGAAAGGCAATGTTTTGTCGAACCGGGCAACCCCGCAAGCGAACGGCTAACCTTGTTTTTTCCTTTCGATTTCCCTGAGAAGGAATTTCAATTCCGCGATCTGTTCCCCGGCCC
Source organism: Nitrospinales bacterium (assembly GCA_046757665.1). Taxonomy (GTDB): domain Bacteria; phylum Nitrospinota; class Nitrospinia; order Nitrospinales; family JAJDAT01; genus JBHHYO01. The sequence continues at coordinate 7,399 of JBHHYO010000034.1, read as the reverse complement.
GGTCGGCCGCTTCCCGGTCTTTTGTCAGGTTTCTGATTTTGACGTTGACGTCGTCCGACAGAATGTTCAGTTGGTTCAAACGCTTCTCCACTTCCGCAAGCAACTCTATTTTTCCGTTAAGTACGTCGATTTTTTCTTCCGCTTCCCCGGTGATGGCCGTTAACTTTTCGATATTGGAATTGATGCGGGCCAGGTTTTCTTTTTCCTGGTTGATTTTTTTCTTTTCGGAATTGACCCTGCGGATGATGCTATCCAACTCGTTCAAGGCTTCCTGGGTCTGCCGAACCTTTTCCTCGCTTTCGACAACCTGTTTGATCCTGGCTTCGGTCTCGGCCACGATACTGTTGAGCCGCTCGATTTTCTTTTCCGCCTGGACGATTTGGTCTTCGTTCTCGTGGAGCGTATCCTGCCTTAAACGCAAGTCCTTCATCATCTCATCCAGCCGCCCGACCCGTTTTTCGGTATCCGCAATCACCTGCGTTTCTTTATTGAGGGCTTGCACCTTGTTTTCAAAATTCACGCTGATCTGGCCCAGCTCTTCGCGGATCTGGTCGAGTTTGGAGAGGTCATCCTTGGCCTCCTGCAATTCCGTGAACTTGGTCCGCAGTTCGATTTCCATGATATTCAGCTTGGACAGGAGATTATTCATCCGCCTTTCCTGCTCGTCGATCGCGGATTTCTCCTTGGTGATGTCCAGCATTTTGGCTTCCACCTGGTTGGTCGTGGACTTGAGGTCCTCCAGTTTTTGATCGACTTTTTCCAGGAAATCGATTTTTTTGCTGACCTTGGCGATTTTCATGTTGGCTTCTTCGATGAAGAAGTCCAGGCCGTCGACTTTTTTCTCCATTTTTTCGATGAGCGCCTTACGTTGCATCTGGGTTTCCATTTTAACGTCGAGACTGATCACCATGGAGCTAAGGTCGTTGATTTTCCTGTCCACCTGGTCGACGAGCTGGCGCTTGCGGATAATTTCCTCCATCTGCCCGCGCCCGGCCTCCATGAGTTCCTGATTTTTCATCAACACAACGGTGACTTCGTCCGCCTTCTTGATTTCCTCCTCGAAGCGCCTGGCTTTTTGCTCGGTCTCCTCGACCAGCACATGAAACCGGCTCATCTTTTCCAGGGCGGTGTCGATGACTTTCATTTCGTCCTTGAGGAGCTTCATCTTGTTGCCCAGGTTATCGATCAGAAAGGCATTGAGGCGGTTGATCTTCTCCTCGGTTTTTTCGATAATGTGGCGGTCTTCGCGAATCCGCGCCAACTTGCCCTCCACATCAACGGCCAACCCGTCCAGTTCCTTCAATCGGCCGCTGATACGACGGATCATTTCGTTTTTAACGGAGATGTTTTTGGATTCGATTTTCAGGTCGTTGATATCGTGGGACAACTGGTTGATGGAATCCTTGGTTTCGCGGATGACCTGCCCCTGGCGCATGAGTCCCTCGGCATCGGTCTGCACCTTTTCCAAAATATTTCTTAATTCCTCGGAATCCTTGAAAACGCTTTCGATCACCTGTTTTTCTTTTCTGAGGCGGTCGAACTTGATATCGAGTTCCTTCATCAAGCCGTCCATTTCGGACAACCGGTCCGAACTTGTGCGCATCATTTTTTTGAAACTGCTGACTTCTTCAACCTGGCTGGAAATTTTATCCAGCATGTATTCGAGGCGGTTGATATTTTTGTCGGTGTTTTTGACCAGCCTGTTTTCTTCCTGCAATTTTTTGATTTTGGAATCCATGTCCCAAATCAGGACATTCAGCCGGGCGGCGTCTTCATTGGCCTTTTCGACCAGTCCGCGTTGCTGTTGCAGGGATTTCATTTTGAGGTCCACATGCTCGCTGAGCATGTGGAGGTTGTCGATATTCCGTTTGAGGGCGACGTAGTTGGAATCCAGTTCCCGTGAGGTCCGCTGGAAGTCGCGGATGCGAAGCTCGAAGGCCTTGACTTCGTCGGCTTGTTTATTCAGCGTTTCCAGCTTGGCCAGGGTGTCCGGCAGTTTGGTGTCGATTCGGTCAAACAGCGCTTTTTTTTCGTCCAGGCGGCCGGCGTTTTTCTCGAAATATTCGACCAGAAGTTGCAGGTTTTTGCGTTCATGCGCGGCGACGTCGATCAATTGTTTAAATTCCGCCACCTCTTTTTTTTCAGGCTGTCCGGCAACTTTGCCCTGCGGTTCGTCTTTTTTCTTCGATAAGGAATCTTCTGCCATAAAACTTGCCTCGAAATAAAAATCCGACTCGGTTAAACGACTACAACTTGTTAGTTTTATATAACTTATGCCGCCCTTGTGTCAAGGCGGCGAGCCCGTTTTTTAGAAGACCTTTGCATAAGTATCCTTGGTTGACTGTCATTGCGAGGCGGCTCAGCCGACGAAGCAATCCAGAAAGGACCCATTCCCACCGGGCGTTGGCCCGGCTGGATCGCCACGCCGCTGGTCGCGGCTCGCGATGACATCGGGGCGGCGAAGAATCTCGACTTATGCAAAGGTTTCATTTTTTAGATCGTCCGTTCGGGCCGGTCAGCGGTTCATCCGAGCCAGCAATAATTCAGCGATTTGCACCGCATTCAACGCGGCGCCCTTGCGCAGGTTGTCTGCCACCACCCAAAAGTTGACTGCGTTAGCGCAGGAAATATCGTCGCGGATGCGGCCGACGAAAACGGCGTCCTTCCCCGCCGCCCGGGTTGCCAGCGGGTATTCCTTTTTTGCGGGATCGTCCACCACTTCCACTCCCGGCGACTTGGCGAAAAGCCTTCGCACTTCTGCCGCGTCGATGGGTTTTTCGGTCTCGACGTTGACCGACTCCGAATGCGCGTTGAGCACGGGAACCCGCACCGTTGTAGGACATACCTGGATGCTGTCATCCTCCAGAATTTTCCGGGTCTCATTGACCATCTTCATTTCTTCCCGGGTGTAGCCGTTGTCGAGAAACTCGTCGATGTGGGGCAGGCAGTTGAAGGCGATTTGATGCGGATACACGTTGCAGGCCGCTTCCTTGCCGTCCAGCGCCGCGGCGCTTTGCCGCACCAGCTCGTCCACGGCCTTCTGTCCCGAGCCGGACACCGCCTGGTAGGTGGAAACGACCACCCGCCTGATGCGGTAACGGTCGTGAATGGGTTTGAGGGCAACCACCATCTGGATGGTCGAGCAATTGGGATTGGCGATGATCTCCGGCCGTTCGCCCAGGGCGTCGGGGTTGACTTCGGGGACGATCAGCGGAACGTCCTTTTCCATGCGGAAGGCGCTACTGTTGTCGATGACGACGCATCCGGAGCGGACCGCGGCGGGGGCAAACCGCCTGCTGACCGTGCCGCCGGCGGAGAACAAGGCGATATCGACGCCTTCAAAGGAGTTTTCGGCAAGCTCGCGAACCTCTACGTCCGCGCCGCGGAACGTGAGCCGCTTGCCCCGGGAACGGGCCGAGGCCAGGGGAACCAACTCGCCGACGGGAAAATTTCTTTCCTCCAGAATGGAAACCATCTGCCGGCCCACGGCCCCGGTGGCTCCGGCGACGGCAACACGGTATCGTTCCTTTTTTTCCAGCATAATTATCCTTCCTGCAACTCCTTGACGACCCGGTCGCCCATGGCTTGTGTTCCAACCTCTTTCATGCCGGCGCTCATGATGTCCCTTGTCCGATAGCCCTTGTCCAGCACGGCCTCGACGGCGCGTTCAATCCGCAGGCCGGATTCCTCCCGGTCGAACGCATAGCTCAACATCATGCCCACGGAAAGAATCGTCGCCAGGGGATTGGCAATGTCCTGACCGGCGATATCCGGCGCACTGCCGTGGATGGGTTCGTACATTCCGGTTTCGCCGCCGGTGCTCGCCGAGGGCAACATGCCGATGGAGCCGGTCAGCATGGATGCCTGATCGCTCAGGATATCGCCGAACATATTGGTGGTCAGGATGACGTCGAACTGCCGGGGGTCGCGCACCAGTTGCATGGCGCAGTTGTCGACGTACATGTGGCGCAAGGCGACGTCGGGAAAATCCCGATGCGTTTCGGTGACCACGTCGCGCCACAGCCCGGTGCATTCGAGGACGTTGGCCTTATCGACGGAGACGACGTTTTTATTTCTTTTACGCGCCACCTCGAAGGCGACGCGGGCGATGCGGACGATTTCCGCTTCCGTGTAAACCAGGGTGTTGACGCCCCTGCGGGAGCCGTCGGCCAGGGTTTCCACGCCGCGCGGCTCGCCGAAGTAGATGCCGCCGGTCAACTCCCGTACCACGAGAATATCCAGGTTTTCCACCACCTCGCGTTTCAGGGACGAGGAATCGACAAGAGGCCTAAACACCCTGGCCGGGCGCAGGTTGGCGTAAAGTCCGAGTGAGGACCGCAGGCCCAGCAAGGCGCGTTCCGGGCGCAGGGCGAAGTCGAGTTGCTCCCATTGCGGTCCGCCGACGGCGCCCAGCAGAACGGCATCGGCCTGCCTGGCGGTTTCCAGGCTTTCGTCGGGCAGGGGATGGCCCGCGGCCTCGTATGCCGCGCCGCCGACCGGCGCTTCCTTCAAGCTCACGCGAAAGTCCTGGCTGGACTCGATGGCCCGCAAAACTTTAACCGCCTCGCGCACCACTTCCGGCCCGATGCCGTCGCCCGGCAACAGCGCGATGGTAAACTCCGTTTTTGTCCGACTCATTCCCGCGTCCTGAAAAGAAGATTGAATTTTTCCATGGTAGCAAAAAAACCTCCGGCCTGCTCCGGTTATCGAAACTTGCAAGCATAATATTTAAACCGCGAGACCGCAAGAAGGTATAATACACGGCGGCAAAACGCCTGAATCGAATTTCACTTGCATCGAGGATATGTTAAACGGAAAAAAGGTCACGGTCATCATGCCGGCGTATAACGCCGAAAAAACCCTGCGCCAGACGTACGCCGAAATCCCCAAGGACGTGGCGGACGAAATCATCCTGACCGACGACGCCAGCAACGACCGCACGGTGGAAGTCGCCAGGGAACTGGGACTGCAAACTTTCGTGCACCCGAGGAACAGAGGCTACGGCGCCAACCAGAAAACCTGCTATCAGCAAGCGTTGAACGGCAACGGCGATATCGTCGTCATGTTGCACCCGGATTACCAATACACGCCAAAACTGATTCCGGCGATGGTTTCGATGATCGCCTCTGGAGAGTTTGACACGGTGATCGCCTCGCGGATTCTGGGAAACCAGGCGCTGGCGGGGGGAATGCCGGTTTACAAATACGTCTCCAACCGCGCCCTCACCTTTCTGGAAAACCTCATCATCGGACAAAAACTTTCCGAATACCACACCGGCTACCGGGCCTTCAGCCGCAAGATATTCGAAACCATTCCTCTTTTGGAAAACTCCGACGACTTCGTTTTCGACAACCAGATGTTGTTGCAAATCCTCTATTTCGGATTCAAGGTGGGCGAAGTGTCCTGTCCGGCGAAATATTTCGACGACGCCTCGTCGATCAGTTTCAGCCGCAGTGTAAAATACGGCGTCGGCGTCCTGCAAACGGCGGCGCAATACGCCGCGGCAAAAGCCGGGCTACAATCCATCCCGATTTTCGACCCCGGCGGCAGGAAGCTGGTTTCCAGCTGAAATCCGACGCCGGACGAAAAATTGGTAGGTCAAAAAAATTATGATAAAGTAATATCCTGATCTAATTGGATAAAGTTCTGCAAAGAGACTAAAGTGAAGTTCACCGAACTGGTCAGGTTGTTGGAGAAAAACGGTTTCAAATTGGCAAAACAAAAAGGTTCCATCCGGTATTATGAAAAGCAAGGGCATGACAAGTTGATTCGATTGGACTATCATGGTTCCAAGGAGGTTCCCAAGGGAACTTGCCATGCCATACTGAAGTCTGCGAATATAACAAAAAACAATTAAAGGAAAAAAATGATTGAACTGGACTATTCCCTGGTGATCGAAGCGACGGAGGAGCCGGATTATTTTGGTTTTTATTCCCCCGACCTGGAGGGCTTTACGGGAATCGGCCATTCGATCGAGGATTGCCTGTACAAGGCAAAATGGGGGATGAAGGAACATATCAATCTGTTAAAGGAAAAAGGCCTGCCGTTGCCCCCAAAAACCGTGAATCCCAAAATCACAATTCAAAACGAAGATAACTTAAAGGTGGACCGAGTCTCCCCTTGACCACAAGTTGAAGCAACCGTCTTTTGCAGGTGTCAACAACCTCGTTGGTCACAACCTCTTCCCTGAAAAACTTAACCCTCCCGGCTTTAAAAAATTTCCCCATTCCAAATTTTATGGTAAAATGTTTTTTCGCTTAATATCTGACTTTCATCCGGTTAGCAAGATCGATATAAATCAGGTTTGATTCGATGCAAAAGCAACGGATCCATATCGTCGGCGCGCCGAAATTGGGCAACAGTCTGTTGGTCTCGTTTTTGGAGAAGGAAACGGGATTCGCAGTCGATCTTTGCACGATGGAACAAATCCTGGATCAATTTGTCCATAAGCCAAACCCTCCTCCGCTCCTGATTCTGCTGGACTATCAGAAAGAAACCTCAGACAACCTGCAGGAATTAGCTCAAGTAAACAAATCCTCTCCGCTCCCGCTTGTCGCCATTTTTAACGCTCCCGCCAATCTGGAAATTAATACTGAGTATCATCAAGGCATCCGCGGCGTATTCGGCGAATCCGAATCCCGGGAAATGCTCCTCAAGGGAATTCAAACGATTCTGGATGGAGACATGTGGTTTTCAAGAAAAACCATGAGCAAACTCCTTTCGCAAAAGCCCCGGTCGCCTCGAAAAAAAGCGAGGACCCATAATCTCACCAGCCGGGAGAGGGAAATCCTCGTGCATTTGGCTTCCGGGTCGAGCAACCAGGAAATCGCCGACACCCTTTGTATCAGTCTTCATACGGTAAAAGCGCACACCCACAACATCTTTAAAAAAATCAAGGTATTCGGAAGGTTCCAGGCGGCGCTCTGGGCCGGCAAGAATCTTTAATCGAAGCAACCCCACCCCTTCCCTCTCCCAGTCCGTCTAATGCTTTGGCATTAGAAAACGGCACATACACATTTGTTTTCTAATGCCAAAATTAATGCTTTCTTCCAATTTACATTTTTTTCCTCTTTCTACAATAAAGCCTGTTTTGGCTGACCAAAATAATCGTCCGTGGAGAAGCTATCAATGAACGCGGAAAACAGAAGAGCGGAGAGGTTTTCCCTCAACCTGCCCGCCCGGATTTTGGTGAGGAAGGAAAGCGCCGAGACGAACGTCCAAGACGAGAACCTCGAATCGCACACTCTCGATGTCAGTGCAAGCGGCGCTCTTTTCAAGATGGAGCGGCCGCTGAACGTCGGCGCCGAGGTGGAAATCGAACTGGTGTTGTCGCTGGAAAAACTGAACCCACATTTCCCATTTAAAAAGAAATTATCCCGACTATAATAGGGCGTAGAAG
>JBHHYO010000033.1:0-28877 GCA_046757665.1 Nitrospinales bacterium | reverse complement strand
GTTACAGAGCAGGTCGAGGTCCAGGTCACCGAAATCGTCACCGAAGTGGTTGAAGTCGAGGGAGAGGAGGTCGAGGTAACCCGGATTGTTGAGTTAGTGGCGGAACCCAGCTGGAATCCCACGGCGTACCGCGCCTTGTTGAAAAACCGCTCGGCCGCCTGCCCGCCGCCATCGCCCGGGAAAAGGTTCATCGACAGGTCGCCGGTGCGCGCTCCGATCAGGGCGACCAGTTTCAAGTTGTTCTCGATGGCGTGCAGAGCGCCGTCGAACTCAAACACCCTGCCGAGCAGGAAGGAAAACGGGTTCGGACTTTGAAAGCCGACCAGGCCGCCGGGGCACGCCAGCGACGCCAGACAGTAAATGTAAGGGTCGTTGGCATGAAATAAAAAAACGACGTCGGGAGGCTCGGCCTTGAGCCGTCGGTGAATTTTGGCATAATAGAACAAACTTTTTTTCAGCGGCAGTAGTTCATCGACATACGGGTTGAATTTCAGCATGTCGATTCTTTTATGATGCACGACCGCCGTCAGCCGGCACCGGGGATGGGATTCCTTGATGGCGCGGATGGCCGGGGTGGATAACAACACGTCGCCCACGCCGCCGGTGCACACCACGGTCACCCGGGAAACCGTGGCGGGAAGCGCCGCAACCCGGCCCGGCGGACGGACCTGCCTGAAAATAAATGCCAAAAGCTTGGCAATGAAGGATGTAAACATTGTATAAAGAGAGTGATAAATTTATCCGTCACATTTTAATCGGATTTGGCCCGACAATCACCTGAAATCATATCGGTCGTTTTGAACTCCCTGCACATCCTGCATTCGGAGGCCGCCACCGGCTGGGGCGGCCAGGAAATACGCATCTTCCAGGAAACCCGCCTGTTGCTGGAGCGCGGCCACCGCGTGTCCGTCGTCTGCCAGCCGGGCAGTCCCCTCGCCGAGCGGTGCCGCGCCATCGCCGACTCCCGGTTCAGCCTGCACACGATCCGCATGAACGGCACATTAAGCGCTTCATCCTTTCTCGCCCTGCGCCGGCTAATCGCCGGCATCCGCCCGAATATCCTGCACACGCACAGTTCCATCGACAGTTGGCTGGTTTCTTTTTGCGGCAAGCTGTTGGGCATTCCCATCGTGCGTAGCCGGCACGTCTCCATCCCGGTTAAAAATTTCCGGCCGAGCAGTCTGATTTATTCCTATTTCCCCGACCGCATCATCACCAGCGGGGAGATGATCCGGACGATGATGACGCAGGTGTCCGGCGTGCGCCGGGAGACGGTCGTGCCGGTTGCCGCCGGGGTGGACATGCGGCGGTTCGATTTCCATATCGCGCCGATCCGCGACCGGCTTGGCCTGCCGCCCGACTGCCCGGTGATCGGCAAAATCGGCGTCATCCGGGGATGGAAGGGACATGAATATTTTCTCCAGGCGGTTCCCCTGGTGCGCGAAAAGTATCCCAACGCCCGCTTCCTCATCGCCGGCCACGGGCCGGGCCACGACGAACTCAGACAAAAAATCACGCACCGGGGCATGGACGGCGCCGTCACCATGCTCGGCCATCGGGAGGACATCCCGGAAATCCTGGCCAGCCTCGACGTCATGGTTCTGGCGTCCACCGGCGGCGAGGCTACTTCCCAGGTCATCCCCCAGGCGTTTGCCATGAAAACACCCGTGGTCGGCACGCGGGCCGGCGGCATCCCGGAAATCCTCGGGCATGGGGAGCGCGGCATCCTCGCCGAAATCAAAAGCGCGCCCAGCCTCGCCCAGGCCATCCTGACCCTTCTGCAACATCCCGAAACGGGACGGGAGCTTGCCGAAAAGGCTTACCAATATTGCCAAAAGGAATTAACCATCGAAAAAATGATGGATAAAACCATCGCCGTCTATGAAGACGTCCTGAACTCGAACGCATAAAATGAAAATCACCTTTCTACTTCCTCATGTCAAGATCAGCGGCGGCGTTAAAACCCTCCTCGAATACGCCAATCTCCTAAACGGCAAGGGGCATACGGTGCATCTGGTCATCCCGCGGGAAAAATCCAAATGGTACCGCCTCGACCAAAAATTGAAAAACCGGGCGAACGGCGTCGTCACCGTGAACCCCGAGTCCATCGACTGGTTCGAGAACCGGATCGCCATCGACGTTGTGCCGGAACTGCATCCGAAATACGTCCCGACAGCGGATATTCTGATCGCTTCCTCCTGGGAAACCGCCCATGCCGCCGCCGGATTCCCCTCCGAAAAAGGCGGCAAGTTTTATTTCATCCAGCACCACGAAGCCCTCTGGACCAAACACAAGGAACAGGCCCGGCAGACCTACGGTATGCCGTTTCACAAGATCGTGATTTCCCGCTGGCTACAAGACATCCTGGCCAGGACGTACCACCAGCAGTCCGACGTGCTGGTAACCCCCGTCAACCGGGAGCTGTTTTTCTGCGACGCCAAAAAATGGAACCGGCCGCCGCGGGTTTGCCTCCTGCATCACGACTATGACTGGAAAGGCTACGCGGACGCGATCCTGGCCGTCAAAAAAGTTTTGTCCCGCCACGGCGATTTGCGGGTGACGGTGTTCGGCGCCAAATTGAAAAACCCCAAGGCGCTCTACCGCGCCGCCGGATTCGAGTTCGACTACCATTATCGGCCAACGGGGGAGCTGTTGCGCCGCATATACACGGAATGCGATATTTACCTTTGCGCCAGTTGGCACGAGGGATTGGGTATGCCCGCCATGGAGGCCATGGCCTGCCGCGCCGCCCTGATCACCACGGACACCGGCGGTTGCCGGGATTACGCCCTTCACAACCAAACCGCCCTGTTATCGCAACCCCGGAATATCGACCAACTCGCCGACAACCTGGCCGCGGTGATCGCCGACCGCGGCCTGATGCGGCGGCTGTCCGAATCCGGCCATCAAAAAATCCAGGATTTCGACTGGCAGGAAAATTGCGCGCAACTGATCCGATGGTTCGAAGACAAACTGTGAGGCCCCGCCCGAGGGCAACCGGGCCGACCCAAAACCGTCCATGAAAATAGCGATCATCCGACAACGATATGTGCCCTACGGCGGCGCGGAAACGTTTTCCTCGGACTACATCCGGCAAATCGCCGACGCCGGCAACGAAGCGCATGTTTTCGCAAGCGAATGGACGCCCGACGACCGGCCCGGAATCCATTTCCACAAGGTGCCCGTCGTCCGCCTCAACGCGCTGACCCGCCTGCTGTCCTTCGCCCTGGCCGCGAAACGCCTGCTGAAGCGCGAATCGTTCGACCTCATCCAAAGCCACGAGCGAACCCTCTATCAGGACATCTACCGCGCCGGAGACGGCTGTCACAAGGAATGGCTGGAACGAAGAAACGCCTTCCTCTCCCCGGCAAAAAAACTGTCCATCGCCGTCAACCCGTTCCACCGGGCGGCGCTGGCAATCGAAAAATTTATCTTCACGCCCGGCCATTACAAAAAAATCGTCGCCATCTCGGAAATGGTGAAACGCGATATTCAAAAACACTACGCCGTTCCCGACCGGGACATCGTCGTCATTTATAACGGCGTCGCCCTGGAAAAATTCCACCCGAAAAACAAGGCGCTCCACGGCGAGGCCGTCCGGCAACGGCTCGGCGTCCCCCGAGACGCTTTTCTTCTCTTGACCGTGGGGTCGGGGTTCGAGCGCAAGGGACTGAAATTTCTGATCCGCGCCCTGGCGCATTTGCGTAACGACGCCTGGCGTCTGCTGGTGATCGGCAAGGGCAACTGGAACCGTTACCGCGCCTTCGCCCCGCCAGCGATGCGGGGAAAGATGATCCATCTGCCGCAAGTCGGCGACATCGAAAAATATTATGCCGCGGCGGACACGTTTGTCTTGCCTGCCATTTATGAGCCGTTCGGCAACGTCCATCTGGAAGCCCTGGCAACCAGCCTGCCGGTCGTTGCCGGAAAAAATTCCGGCGCGGCGGAGCTGATCGCCCACAAGCAAAACGGCATGGTTCTGCAACGCCCCGGCGACCCAAAGGAAATCGCCGACCACATCAATTTTTTGTTCGACCCCGGTATCAGGCAGGAAATGGGACGGCGAGCAAGACAGCTTGCGGAAAAGTTTCCCCGGGAAAACAATACCCGGGAAATGCTGGCCCTCTATGACGAACTGCTCAAGCCCCGGTGAATGACCCCCGCGGCGCGGCGGCGGAAACTTGTTTCAGCAACGCCCATTCGTCCGGATGCGGGTACAAATACACCTGCTTCCGCAAAGCGGCATTGCGCGACCGGTCCGCGTAACGGCGCATAAGGCTCAAGGGCGAAGTCAGCGGCGCTCGGCCACAACGGTAAGCCTCGATTGCCCCATCCACCCGCCGGTGTTCGGAGCATTCCAGTTGGCCGGCGAGGCGGGACAAGGCATAGGCGTGATTGCCAAGGGAGGGAGTGCGTGACAGGGCGCGGAACAGCAGGCGAAAATACTCCACAGCGCCCGCGACCCGTTCCAGCCGCGCCAGGGCGGCCCGGCCGTGGGCCAGGATCAAATAGCGGTGGCGGTCATGGAACCGCCGGATTGCCTGCGGCGACGCTCCGGACGACGCCATCGCCCGCCAGCGATAATACGTAAAAATCCGGCGAATAAAATTCTCGCGCCGCCGCGGACACGCCAGGCCGGACTCCTCTTCCACGGGAAGACAGGGGAACCGGCGCAACAACGCCTCGGCGAACAAGCCGCGCCCGTTGCGCGCAACGCGGCCCCGGTCATCGCGCACCCGCACCCCGAACGCGCCGCAACTCGGCGACCGGCTCTTCAGAACGTACCCGCAAATATCGTCCAATGCGGCCAGCCGCCCGGCGGCAAAGGCCCGCAACCGCCGGCTGAGATCGGTCCTGCCGGCGTCGGCGGTCAAATGGATTTTGCCGTTTCGCCGCACCAGGTTCATCGGTTCGCGGGGCGCCGGCAAGCCCATATCGACTTCCGGGCACACGGCGGCCCATTCGACATAGCGTCCCAGGATGCCGGACAGCCAGGCGTCGCGCTTGTGCGCGCCGTCCCAGCGAACCTCCTGTCCCAGCAGGCAGGAGGAAATGCCGATTCGTAGCCGGTGGGTTTTCATGAAAGTTCAACGGCATCACTTGCGGGAGTGCGTGCCGTCGCAAAACGGCGGGTTGCCGGTTTTGCCGCAATCGCAAATGGAAACCCGCCGGTCGTCCTCAAAAAAAGATTCCTTCGGCGATTTTCCCGTATTCAGCCGGTCATGGGAACCGTCGCAGTAAGGTTTGTTCGCGGATTCCCCGCAAGTGCAGTAGAATTTTATGCCGGGCGTCTCCTCGACGTTCACGGGCCGGTTTTGATACGGCATCGCTTCTCCTCTCGACCAATTGGCGATAAACGCTTTGAATGGGACCGCCGGATTCCCCGGCGCGGCATCAGTTATATCATTCCGTCCGGTTCATTTCAAATGAGAGCGGCGGCGCCTGCCTTGTTAACAAAATCCTATTTTGTTATGATGGGTTTACCGAGGGCTTGCCGCGGCATTTTCCGGCCGGCCCGGGTTCGAGGGCGTCCTCATGGATCACGCAAAAAACGACAAGAAAAACAAAAACTCCCTGTGGCACCGGCTGTGGGGCCACAAGTCCCGGAAGGAAAAAAAACGGCTGAAATCGTTTATCCCCCTGGTGCTTTATACCGTCGCTTTTGTCTATGGGGTCCTTTATCTCTCCATTCTCAACACCGTTAACCGAAACCAAACCGGGACCGCGGTGAAACGAGGCTGGCGGTCGCTCTCGTCCCATGAATTGATGGAAAGGGAAAAAAACATCAAGGAAATCGAAGCCAGTTTCAAGGGCCTGCGCAAGCGGGTTTCCGGCGGACGATGACAGCCGGACCGCGCTACACCCCGGGCGGAGCAAACGCCGCTTCTCCCTGTTCCCACGGAACAACCCGGTGAAACGACTCGTATATACTTTGAACATGCTGTACCTTTTCGCCTTGTCCCTCTGGGTGGGAGGCATGTTTCTCCTGGGCATCCTCGCGGAGATCGTCGTCCGGGTCAAACTCAAGGAACAGCCCATCACGGCCAGCAAGGTCATGAACACCCTCATGGACATCTTCAACGTCCACATCGTGATTTATACCTGCATCAGCGTGATCGTCGTCGCGGAACTGGTCCGGTTGCTGGTGCAAAAGTACGCCGCGGAAAAACTTGCCCCGCCGCCGGCCGGGAAACGCCGGTACACCCGGGAAATCTGCCTCGGCGTCATGATCGTCCTGGCCGTTTACATGGGCAACGTCCTCAGGCCGCGGATGCACGAGGTTGACCGGTTGAAAAAGGCCGCGCAAGTCAACACCCTGGAAAAAGCGCGGCTGGACCACCTGATCCGGACGGGGATCGAGTCATTGAACAACGCCGCCCAACTGGACAACCCGGCCCGCGCCGCGGCGGCAATCGAACAATTGAATCTGAAAGGCCAACTGGAAACACTGCGGGAGGAGAACCCCGGCGACGTAAAACTTAAAATCCAGTTCGACCGCTACCATCAGCAATTTATCTGGCTGTACACCATCAACATGATCCTGGGGCTGGCCATGCTTTACATCCATGGCAAGGAACTGGCGCGGTTCAAGGCGGAAGACGGGACTTCCGCCTGAGACTCCCCGCGGCGCAAATCGTCCGAGGTTTTTGTATCCAATCGAATCGTTTAATGTCGAACCGCTTCCCGATCATCCGTTTTCTGCAAGCCTTGCCGGCGGTTCTCCTGTGTTCGTCCCTTGCGTCCTGGGGATCGGAAGGGGTCCCGGATTCGCCAGGGCAACCGGAACCGAAGGCGCCGGTTTCCTTCAACGAGGATTTTTCCCGCATGGTCAACATCCCGGCGGGGACATTCAAAATGGGTTCGACGTTTCAGCAGATCATCAAGTCCTGGAACAAGTGCCTGAAAGTGGACAAAAAGTGCCGCGAGTGGTGGTTCAAGGACGAACTGCCGGAGCATAAAGTTTATCTCGACGATTACTGGATCGACATGTTTGAGGTCACCAACGAGGATTACATGCAGTTTGTATCCGCCACGGGCCACCGCCCCGCCCTGGACGACTCCTGCCGGACCCGGCAGTGCCGTGCCGGCAATTTGTGGGACGGCGTCTCGTATCCGGAGAGCATCCGCAATCAGCCGGTGGTGCAGGTGAGCTGGCATGACGCGGAAGCCTACTGCCGGTGGCGGGGCAAGCGCCTGCCCACCGAGGCGGAATGGGAAAAAGCGGCGCGCGGCCCCGCCGGCAGTCTTTACCCCTGGGGCAACGCATCGCCGGCAGGCCGCGCCACCTACAAAAGAAAATGGCACGGCCCGTTCACCATGACCAACGTCGGCAGTTATTCCAACGGCGCTTCCATTTATGGCGTGTACGACATGGCGGGCAACGCCTGGGAATGGGTCGCCGACTGGTACGACGCGGAGTATTACAAAAAAAGCCCAAGGAAAAATCCGCAAGGCCCCGCCGAGGGCCGGTTCAAGGTGGTCCGCGGCGGGTCCTGGGTCAATTATGCCATCACCCTGCGTAGCTCCCTCCGCCGATGGAGCCGCCCGGAAGTCCGGTTCAACGACACCGGATTTCGTTGCGCCAAGGACGCCGTCCATGAAACCCAAACGAACCGATGAGTTGACGGAGCGCGAGAAACGGATTCTCGCGCCCTACATCACCGACGTCGAAGCCCGGGTGTTTTCCCTGAAAAACCTCAACCCGGAAGTGATCGGCGCGGCGCTGGCCCGCTACAGCCGGGCGCCCACCGGCTTCAAGGAAACCGTCGCCCGCGAATTTCTCACCGCCGACGGCCGCCCCAACGAGGTCAAGGGAAGCGCCATGATCGACCGCGTCGTCAACAAGTTCGGCGATGAGTCCGTCGCCGAACTGGCCGTCGCCCCCTTGTGCATCGAGGAAATTTCCAACCTCATGACCAAGGTCATCGAGGACTGCCGCATCGGCGGCTCGCCCATCGAGGAGTCCACCCGCTACGTATTGTACGACGCCAAGAAGAACGGCCGGTGGCGCTACGTCCGCCCGGAAAACATCATGCGGTCCGGCCTCGGGCCAACCTACACCGCCACCATGGACTTCATCTTCGAAACCTATGCCGGCATGGTGGAACCGATGCAGGAGCTGTTCCGCAAGCGCCTGCCACGGGAAGAGTTCGCCATCGACGTCGAACGGGAAAGCGGCGCAAGGCAAGTCAAACCCGCCGAACTGGCAAGCGACGCCGAACGCAAGGCCCACCGCATCGCCTACAACTTCACCATCCGGAGCGCCGCCTGCGACGTCATCCGCTGTATCCTGCCCGCGTCCACCAACGCCAATCTCGGCATCGTCGGCAACGGCAGGTTCTATTCCGGACTGCTCTGCAAACTGCTGTCGCACGAGCTGGCGGAAGCCCGCGGCCTCGCCGAGTCCATTCGCCGGGCGCTCAACCAGCAGATCCCCACCTTCATCAAACGGGCGGCGAAAAACGAGTACCAGAGCGCCGTCCACCGGCGCATGAAAGAACTGTGCGCCGCCTTGTTCAAAAACGAGCCCATCGACAAGGCCGGGGAAGTCGTCCTGTTGCGCGATGCGCCGGAGGATGGGGAAATCAATCTGCTGGCGTGCATGATGTTTCCCTACGTTCAGCACCCGACGGAGCAAATCCGCCGGGTGGCGCAAGCCCTGCCGCCGGAGAAACGCCGGGAGATTTTCGCAACCTACATCGGCGACCGCAAGAGCAAGCGCGACCGCCCCGGACGCGCCCTCGAATACGGGTACCCCATCGGCTTCGACCTCGTCGCCGGGTTCGCCGAATACCGCGACCTGCAACGCCACCGCATGTTGACCCAGCAACGGCAGGAGATCGGCGTCCTGCTCGGCTATTCCATCCCCGACGAGGTTCGGGAAATCGGCAAGACCGAGGCGGTGCGCGAATGTTTCGAGCGCGCCGAAAGCCTGCACCACGACCTCAAGCGCGCCGGCATGGAGCCGGAAGCCCAGTACGCGGCGCTGTTCAACCACTTCATCCGCTGGAACGTCGGCATGAACCCGCGGGAGTTCGGCCACTTCGCCGAACTGCGTACCCAGAAGGCCGGACACCCCAAGTACCGGCGCATCGTTCAGTCCATGGTGAAACTGTATCTGAAACGCCATCCGGAAATGGGGCCCGTCCTGCAATTCGTCGATAACGAGGATTATGACGACGGCATCGCCCGCGCCCAGCAGGAAGCGCGAACCGCCCGGAAAAGCCTGGTCAGCGGCGTGTTCGACGACATGGATTGAGGCATGGCGAAATTGAAAATCCTCTTCCTCTGCACGGGCAACTCGTGCCGCAGTCAGATGGCGGAGGGCTGGGCGCGGCATCTGCGCGGCGACGCCATCGACGCCTGGTCGGCGGGCGTCGAGCCGCACGCGCCGGACCCCCTGGCGGTGCGCGTCATGGCCGAGGCTGGAGTGGACATCTCCAGTCAGCGCGCCAAGCATGTCGATGAGTTAACGGATATCATTTTCGATTACGTGGTGACGGTGTGCGGTCACGCCGACGAGCAGTGCCCGGCCTTTCCCGCCGGTACGCAACGCATCCACGCGCCGTTCGACGATCCGCCCCGGCTGGCGCGCCACGCGGCAAGCGATGAGGAACGCCTGGCCCCCTACCGCCGGGTGCGCGACGAAATCAAAACATTCATCGCCGAGCGTTGTCCTCCCCGGTCATGCGGCTGACGGCAACGACGGCAAGCGAGGCGAGTAAAAACGCCGGCACGAGTTCGTAGATGACGCTGTCCGACAGGCCGGTGACTTTCCACAACACGGTGGTGGCGAATCCGGTAATCATTCCGGCGGCGGCGCCCTGGCGCGTGACGCGGCGGCTGTACAGGGTGAACAGGATCACCGGCCCAAACGCCGCGCCCAGCCCCGACCAGGCAAACAACACGAACCAGAAAATGACGCGCACGTTGGTCAGGGCGATCAGGATGGCGCCGACGCCCAGCACCACCACCGTCAGGCGGCTGATGCGCAAGATGGTTTCGTGCGTCGGATACCGGCTCAGCATTTTGCAGTACACGTCATGCGCCACGGCGGAGGCGGCGACGATGAGTTGCGCCGAGACGGTGGACATGATGGCGGCCAGCACGCCGGTCAGCACGATGGCCGTCACCGGCGCGGGCAGGAGCATTTGCGCGGCGCGCGGGAACAGGTGCTCCGGGTCCGGCAAGCCCGGCAGGATGGCGCGGCCGCAAATCCCCAGCAGGATGGCGGAAGCATAAATCGTCAAACCCCACCCCAGGGCGATCCAGGTGCCGTTGCGAATCGTTTTCGTTTCTTTCGCCGCCATGTAACGGGTGAGCACGTGCGGCTGGCCGGGGTAGCCCAGGCCGATGCCGAGCAATCCGATGGCGGAGCCGAAAAAGCCGGCGGTGGTCTTGCCGCCCATCAGGCTGAGAACCTCCGGCGAGGCCTCGTTCACCTGCCGAATCATGCCGTCGAATCCGCCCAGGCTCGCCACGGCGGCCAGGGCCAGCACGGCCAGTCCCACCACCATGATCAGGCCCTGAACGAAATCCGTCCACGCCACCGCCAGAAACCCGCCCATCATGGTATAGAGGATGATGATCACCCCGCCCACCGGGATGCTGAGGTAATGGGGAACGCCGAACACCGCGTCGAACGTTTTGCCCACCGCCGTGAGTTGCGCGGCGACGTAGGCCATCATGCAGGCGAAAATGATGGCGACGGAGAGGATTCTGAGCGTCTGCGTGCGGTCCTGGAAATATGATTCCAGGTAATCGGGCAGGGTCAGGGAACGGTTTTCGCGCGAGAGGCGGCGTAGTTTTTCCGCCACGAAAAACCAGTTGACGGCGTAGCCCAGCAGACAGCCGGGCAGGAACCATGCGGCCGCCAGGCCGTCCTTGTAGGCCAGCCCCACCGTGCCCAGCACCGCCCAGGCGCTTTCCGAACTGGCGGTCGAGGAGATCGCCGTCACCCAGGATTTCAGGTTGCGGTTGGCGAGAAAAAAATCGGCGGGCGAGCGCGTCACCCGCGACGCAAACCAGCCCAGCCCCACCATGAACGCGAAGTACAAACAGAACACCGTTATAATGAGGCCGGACGACTCGATCATGGATCTGTGGAAGGTTAGCGGACAGCAACCGCTTTTTTCAGAGGGGATACGCGCCGGTGACGGCGCAAACCATGCCAGAGATCCCAGTCGCGTTGCAAATTCAACCAGAGTTCCGGCCCCGTACCCAGTGCCTCTCCCAGGGAGATGGCGGAATCGGCGGAGACCCCCCGGCGGCCGTTAATGATTTCATTCAAGCGGGCGTAGGACCATCGCAAGTGCCGCGCCAGTTCGGTTTGCGGGATCCCCAAGGGTTCCAAAAATTCCTTCAACAGCATTTCTCCCGGATGAGTGGGAGGACGATTCCTGGGCAACATGGTTTTTTCTCCTAATGATAATCAATTATATCGACGTTGACGGCCTCTTGCTCGACCCACGCCGGATTATATCATCTCCTGATACTCGATATAGAATGATATGCGCTCCCTGGCCGTCATTGGACGCTTTTTAATTGTGGCGCATTGCGACATTCTTTATACTCGAAGGTTCACGGCGCAACTATTTTTCGGGTGATGATGCAAGACTACGATTTCAAAACGATCGAGGCCAGATGGCAGGAGCGCTGGGAGCAGAACAAATCCTTCAGGGTTCACGAGGATCCGTCGCGCAAAAAGTATTACCTGCTGGAGATGTTCCCCTACCCCTCCGGCAACATTCACATGGGGCACGTACGCAACTACACCATCGGCGACGCGCTGGCGCGGTTCAAGCGGATGCGCGGGTTCAACGTACTGCACCCCATCGGCTGGGACGCCTTCGGCCTGCCGGCGGAGAACGCCGCCATCCTGAACAAGACGCATCCGGCGCAATGGACGCTGGACAACATCCGCGCCATGCGCCGGCAACTCAAGCGGCTGGGGTTCAGTTACGACTGGGACCGGGAAATCGCCACCTGCCACCCGCAATACTACCGCTGGAACCAGTGGCTGTTCCTGAAGTTCATGGAGCGCGGCCTGGTGTACCGGAAAAACTCGACGGTGAACTGGTGCGTCTCCTGCAACACGGTGCTGGCGAACGAGCAGGTCATCGACGAGCGTTGCTGGCGGTGCGACAACCCGGTGACGCAAAGGGAGCAGGAGGGCTGGTTCATGAAAATCACCGCCTATGCCGACCGGCTCCTTGAGGGCGGCGAACGGCTTGCGGGAAACTGGCCGGAGCAGGTGCTGACGATGCAGGCCAACTGGATCGGCAGAAGCTACGGCGCCGAGGTGGATTTCCCTATCAAGGACGGCGACGGCGTCATCAAGGTGTTCACCACGCGGCCCGACACGCTGTACGGCGCGACGTTCATGGTGCTGGCGCCGGAGCACCCGCTGACCCACGCTCTGTCCCGCGGCACGGCGCAGGAGCGCGCCGTTGACGAGTTCGTCCGCCGCGTAAAAAAGGAAGACAAAATCTCGCGCACCAGCGAGACGGGCGAAAAGTCGGGCGTCTTCACCGGCGCCTACGCCATCAACCCCATGACGCGGGAATCCATTCCCGTCTGGTCGGCGAATTTCGTGCTCATGGATTACGGCACCGGCGCCATCATGTCGGTGCCGGCGCACGACCAGCGCGATTTCGAGTTCGCCAAAAAATACGGCCTGCCCATCCGCGTGGTGATTCAGCCGCCGGACCGAAAACTGGAGGACGCCACGCTTGAAGACGCCTACACCGCCGAGGGCGCGATGGTGAACTCGGGCGACTTCGACGGTTTGTCCGGCGACGCGGCGCGGCGCAAGGTCTGCGACTATCTGGAGTCCAACGGCATCGGCAAGGCCACCGTCAACTACCGCCTGCGCGACTGGGGCATGTCCCGGCAACGCTACTGGGGCACGCCGATCCCGGTCATTTTCTGCGACGCCTGCGGCATCGTTCCCGTGCCGTACGAACAGCTTCCCGTCATCCTGCCGCTGGACGCCAAGCTGGGAGAAAGAGGCCAGTCGCCGCTCAGCCGCGAGAAACAGTTCGTCGAGGCGTCCTGCCCGCAGTGCGGCCGCGCGGCGCGCCGGGAAACGGACACCCTGGACACGTTCATCTGTTCCTCGTGGTATTTCGACCGCTACGCCGCGCCACGCTGTGAGGAAGGGCCGTTCGACCCGGACGCCGCCGATTACTGGATGCCGGTGGACCAGTACGTCGGCGGCATCGAACATGCCGTCCTGCACCTTCTGTATTCGCGGTTCTTTCATCTGGTGTTGAGAGACATGGGACTGATGCGGTGCGCCGAGCCTTTTGCGCGCCTGCTGACGCAGGGCATGGTGATCAAGGACGGCGCGAAGATGTCCAAGTCCAAGGGCAACGTGGTGGACCCGGACGAGATCATCGGCAAGTACGGCGCCGACACGGCGCGGCTGTTCATTCTGTTTGCCGCGCCGCCGGTCAAGGACCTGGAGTGGAGCGACCAGGGAGTGGAAGGAGGATTCCGCTTCCTGAAACGGGTTTGGCGGATTGTCGATGACTTTCGGGAAACGGCCGCGGGCGCGCCGGACAAACCCACCGCCGCCGACCTGCCCAGCGAACTGAAAGAACTGAGGCGGCGAACCCACCTCACCATCAAACGAGTGACTGACGACATTGAGCGGCGGATGCAGTTCAACACCGCCATCGCCGCCATCATGGAATTCGTCAATCATCTTTACGGCTTCAAGGAATGGTGGAGCCGCCACGCGCAACCCTCGCCAAACGACAAGGCGGTGGTCCGGGAAGCCGTGGAGTCGCTGATCCTTGTCCTGTCTCCCTTCGCGCCGCACATCGCGGCGGAGATGGACAGCCTGCTGAGGCGCAAGGAAAGCGTCGATCAAACACCCTGGCCGGAATACGACGCGGAACTCCTGCACGCCGATGAAATGTTGATTGTCGTTCAGGTCAATGGTAAGGTGAGGCAACGCCTCTCCGTAAGCACGGATATCGGCGAGGAGGAATTGAAAACCCTCGTGCTCCGGGACGCCAAAATCGGCGAATACACGCGCGGCAAGTCGGTCAAGAAGATCATCGTCGTTCCCAAAAAACTGGTCAACGTCGTCGTGGGGGCCTGACGGGCCGGCGAGAAGTCCCGGCGACCGCCCGCACCCTGCGACAAATCCGCCCATGAAAAAATTTCTTTTCGCAAGCTTGTTGTCCGCCGCGTTGCTGGCCGGCGGGTGCGGTTACCATCTGGTAGGCACGGCCAGTCAACTGCCTTCCCATATCAAAAGCCTGGCGATTCCGGTGTTCAAGAACACCTCGACCGAACCGGCGATCCACCGGAACCTCACGGAAGCGGTGCGCAAATCATTTCAAAACGACGGGCGGCTCAAGCTGGTGAGCCGGAACCGGGCCGACCTGATATTGAACGGCACGCTCACGCATTACGAACTCCGCCCCATCGCCTTCAACAAGCAGGACGTCGCCATACAGTACTGGGTCATCCTGAACGTCGATATCGACGTGGTCGATCAAGTCAAGAAGAAATCCCTCCTCAAGCAGTCCATCGAAACGAAATGGAATTACGACGCGCCGCAGAACGTGGTCAACGCGGAAGCGGCGCGGCTGGATGCGCTGGAACTGGCCTACCTGAACCTGGCACGCCAGTTGGTCAGCATGATTATCGACCAGTTTTAAACCTTCGGAGCCCGCCGTGACCGCCGACGAGTTGATACGCAAAATCGGGACGGCCGCGCCGCAGTCCGTCTATTTTCTGTATGGCGAGGAACGGTTTTACCAGAACGAGATTCTGGCCGCGCTGACGCGCCGCCTGATCACCGCCGACAACCGGGAGTTCAACCTGGAAGTGTTTGACGCCAAGGCCACCGGCGCGGCGGACTGGATTGGCGCGGCGCAAACGCTTTCATTCATGGGCGGACAAAAACTCGTGGTCGTCCGCAACCTGCACGAGGCCGCGCCGGACAAAGCCGCCGCGCAAATTCTGCTGGACTATCTCGGCAATCCCTCTCCCGACACGTGCCTGGTGATCACCGCCGACAAGGTGGACCGGAAGAGAAAGCTGGACAAGGCGTTGACCGGATTGAAAACCGCGGTGAACTGCGCCGCGCCCAGGGAAGGGCCGCTCGTGTCGTGGGTGAAGGAGCGGGCCGCCGCGCGGGGATACAACCTGTCTCGTGACGCGGCGCAACTGATGGTGAACCGGGTGGGAGCCAGGCCGGGCCTTCTGGCCGCCGAATTGGAAAAAATAACCACCTTCGCCGGCGAGAAAAAAAACATCGACGAAGCCATGGCCGGGGCGCTGGTCGGATGCGCCAAGCTGGAAAGCGTGTTCAGCCTCACCGACGCCCTGAAAAAGAAAGACGCCGCCGGGGCGCTCCGCCTGCTCCGCAACCAGATGGCCCATGGCGAGGAGCCGTTAAAAATCTTCGGCGCGGTCGCCTGGCAGTTCCGGCTCATCTGGGAAGTCAAGCATCACCTGAAACGCGGAATGCCGCGGCCGCGGATCGCCGAGACGATGGGGACAAGGCCTTTTCTGGTGGACAAGGCGGCGGGAGCCGCGGCGCACTTCAGCCGTGCGGACCTGCGCCGCGCGTTTGACAGCCTCTTCCGGGCCGACCGGGAACTGAAAACCACCGGCAAAAGCCCGGAACGGGTTTTGGAATTCCTGATCCTGAATCTGTGTTCAACCCGTGGAGGCGAGGCGGTGAACCAATCGGGAAAGGTTGGAAATCTTGCGTGACGCCGTGCGTTTGTGAATCACTCCCTTGCTGGCGATCTTGGAGATCGTTTTGGTTGCCAGCCGGAGGGTTTCCTCGGCTTTCTTCTTATCCTGATTCTTTACTTCCGCCAGCACTTTTTTCGTAGCGGACTTCAACAGGGTGCGGCAGGTATTGTTCCTTGCGTTTTTCTTGATGGTCTGGCGATTGCGTTTCATCGCCGATTTGTGGTTTGCCAAGTGTCGAGCCTCCTCTTAAGGGTAACGGATGATTACCGGCTAATATACTCCATTTGGGGCGAGCCGATCAAGCGTTTTGATGGCCAAAAATTTTTCTTGTTGCGGATCGTCAGGACACGCCGATTGCCGCTAACCGGGCGATCAGTCTTTGGAATTCCCGTTCGAACCGTGCGTGGAGCCTGACGGCAAGGTGCAAATCCTTGTTTGCGGCGGCGCGTTCGATGTCCAACGCCGCGTTCTTGAAGGGCGCGGCGCAGATATTGGCGGCCGTTCCCTTCAACGTGTGGGCGTACCGCTCCACCTCCTCGGCGTTTTGCGCGTCGAGGGCGGTTCGTAGTTGATCCGCATACTCACGCGCCTCGTCCAGAAACACCCGGGCGATTTCCAGAAACAATTCCTCGTCGCCGTCAACCAGCGCCAGAGCGGCTTGTTTGTTGATGATCTGCGTGTCCGGCATGGGCCGCTCCTTGTCCATCAAGGTGGAAATCTTGTCGAGCAGACGCTCGAACTCCACCGGTTTGGTGTCGTAGTCGTCACAGCCCGCGTTCATGGCCTTCTCCCGGTCGCCGACCATGGCGTGGGCGGAAAGGCCCAAAATGGGAATGAATTGAGTTTTCGGATGGGCTTTCAACTGGCGCGCCGCTTCCCAGCCGTCCATCTCCGGCAGGCTCATGTCCATCAGGATCAGTTCCGGCGTTTCCGCCAGGGCTTTGGAAACCCCCTGCACGCCATCCTCGGCGGCCACGACTTGATAGCCCTTGCGTTGCAGGCGCCGGAGGAGCATGTCCCGGTTCATTGCATTGTCTTCGACCAGGAGAATTTTGGAAGTCATTGGGCACCACCCGGAAAATGCAATACCGGCAAACAAAAAGGATAGCCCCTTGTTCAAAACGTTGGCCGAGGCCGGGAGCTACCCATTTCGTTTTAAAACGCACGCCTGTTAAAACTATACTAACGAGCCCGCACGTGGTTTTCAAGAAGAAGATTTTCGATTCCGATGTTTAAAACACCTCTGGAACCTCCGCCAGGTGCACGCCCTGAAAATGCCGGTTCATCGCCGCGATGATGCCGTGGTGCGCGTCGCTGACGATCAGCCGGACTCCCGCAAGGCCGCGCTCCTTGATGTCCCGAAACAAATGGTCCCAGGTTTCCTCCGACTCGCTGTCGCCCACACGCCAGTCGAGAATCTCGCGGTGGCCCAATTCATTGAAACCCGTGACGACCAATTCCGCCTGGCTCACCACGTGCCCGTCGACGCGGACTTTTTCATAACGGGCGTCGATCATCAGGTAGGGATAAATATGACCGGTTAGGCGTCGATTCCGGAACGTTTTCAATTTTTTATCCAACTCGGACGCCACGCGGCTTGCCGTCATTGGCGAAACATGGGGTCCGCACAGTTGCTCCAGCACGCCCTGCACCCGGGGTGTCGAGACTCCCTGAAAATACATCTCCGCGCACGCCACCAGCAAGTCCCGCTCGTACCGCCGCCACTTTACAAACACCGACGGATGATACGGCTCGCAGTTGCGCGTCTGCGGCACCGAGAGTTTCAGCTTGCCCACGCGGGTTTTCAGGGTCCGGGGTTTGGTTCCGTTGCGATAACCCCGGCGGCGGCGCGCGTTGCGCTCGTGAGGCGCGGCGCCCACATGAGCCGCCACCTCCTGCGCCATCACCCGGTTCAACAACAACGTCAGGAAGCCTTTTAATCGGTTGCGGCTCTGAAAAACCTCTTCCGCCAATTCTAATATTTTGTCCTGCTTCTTCCGGGCCATCGTTAGGTCCTTTAAAGACGTTTACTTTTTTGAAGCTATTATTGAGGGGTAATCGGCTGATGACCGTCCACCGGTCAGACCAGCTCCAGGAAGGACCGCACCTTGGGAGCGGCCTCGTCTCCCCACCGGCCCTTGCGGTCTATCAGGATGGTGTCTATTCCCGAATTGCGCGCTCCCAGGCAGTCGCTGTGCCAGTCGTCGCCGATGTGGCAAGCCTGCTCGGGAGTGACGCCGCTTTTTCGCAGGGCTTCGCTGAATATTTTTTTGTCCGGTTTGGCCGACCCCACTACCGCCGAGGCCAGAATGAAATCGAAATGCCGGGCCAGGCCCATGTTTTCCAGGATGCCAAACAGGCGGGAGTCCCAGTTGGAGATCACGCCGAGCACGACGCCGCGGCGCTTCAAGGTTCCCAGGAGGTCGGATGCCAACACGTCCTCGTACACCCGCCAGTTTTCACCACTTCGAAAAGCATCATAAATGATATCGAAATAAGTATCAAAATCGCCCAGGTCGCCGAAGTGGTCGAACACCCGCGACACCATGCCGTACCAGAACTCTTTCTCCGCGGCCTCGCCGCCGGAACCGCCAAGGGTCGACAGCCCGCCGCACCGGTTCCATTCCACCGCAAACTGCCGGTCAATATCGGCGGCGGCGCCGGCAAACCCAAAGGGCCGCGCATGGCGGGCATACACTTCACCGACGGAAGGATGCACCCTGATGAGGGTGCCGCCAACATCGAAAAACACCGCTTTATACTTTTCCAAAACCATACTGCCTCGTTGTTTAAAAACGCGACCCTAGAATACAGAATCGGCAGAAAAAAAGTAAACCTTTCTTGTTCCTGCGGGGCCGGGACCCCCCCCCCGACCCCTATGAGCCTAATGACTGCCCCGGAAGAGACCGGCTATGCCTACACTCACAGTGATAAAACAAATCACCGCGTAGGAAAAAATGCCCACAACCTGGCCGCCAAACAAATCAACCCAGAAAATCCGGTTGTCGCTACCGAAAATCAAATAAGCAACCAGAAAATAGGATACGATCACCCCCCATTTGAACTGGCCGGCAAAAATAAAGACGCCATACAAAATAACAACGGCGACCATTTGCCATAAGGCTACAGGAATATTCCTGCTCGTAAATAATGGGGACAACTCTAAAAATTCCATGACAAAACTCCTTACAAATCTCACGTTTTTAATTGTTTTTACATTTATATACCAGCAACAATCATGCCATTTTTTTAACATATTTTAGTTTATGTGCAAAATTTTTGAAATTTGCCGAGTTATGATTGAAAAATAATGCAACATAAAATGCGGCAAATCGCGCTAAACTAGAAAATATTTATCTAAAATCATACATATACTGCATTTATACAATTTATTTGCAATATATTACGATTTTTGTATACAACGAAAGACAGGGATTCTCCCCATGAAACATCCTCTTAAGGTAGACAGAGGAAAGGCAACAGACGGCAGGCAGGCAACCTGCGGGGGGTTATTCGTCCATCAATCGGGGCAGGATATCGCGGCGCGCCCGTTCGACGTCTTCCGGGAAATCGATTTCCGTCCAGGGCAGGCCGGTAATATCTTCAAAACCGAAGGTGCGCGACGCAAGTAACACGTCGCGCAAGGCCTCTTCGTAACATTCTCCGGTTTTGCCGTCGTCCACATAGCGTTGCGTTGCCGCGGCCAGTTTTTGGGCGGTGGTTTCCGCCAGTTTGAAAAATCCCACCGACTCACCGCAAAAATCGCAGGGCACGTTCGCCTTCTTGCGAAATTCCACCAGGGCGCCATCGCGCACGCACAGTTTAACCGGCTCGTCGCCGGGCTCGAAGTTGCGGTCCAGCAAACAGCAATCGGGGTGGGAGGAATCCAGCAAGCGGCGCAGGAGGCGGCGGTCGTACAGGACGTCGGCGTCCATGAGGAGCACGTCGCCGCCGCCGGTCAGCGGTTCGCGCAGGGCGTGGAGGGTCAGGATACTGCCTTGTTCGTAATCGGGATTGAGCGCGGTGGTGACGAAGCTGTCGGCGTCCAGGTCGGCGATTGCCGCGCGCACCTGGTCGGCCTGGTAGCCGACGCCGACCGTGACGTGGTCGATGCCGCAAGCGCGCAGGATTTCGAGGTGGCGCGCCAGCAGGGTTTGGCCGGCGAACGGCAACAGGCATTTCGGCTCGCCCGCGCCCAACCTTCGCCCCACTCCCGCCGCCAGCAGAATCGCGTTCATTCGCCAAGGATACGGCAAACCGCCGCGTTCAACAAGGTTCTTTCGCGGCGTCCTTCGTCAGCAGGCGGTTGGCGGTGCAGGAAATCCCCACCGCGCCGAGGGGAGCCGTCAGCAGGATGGACAGCACCGCCAGGGCGAGAATCGTTTCTCCTCCGGCGACGCCCATTTCCAGCGGTATGGCGCCGATGGCCGCCTGCACCGTGGCCTTGGGAATGTAGGAAATAACGCAGAACAGTTTTTCCTTTTCGTTGAGCCCGGCGCCCCACAGCGAGACGTAGGCGCCCAGGCTCCGGGCGGCCAGGGCCGCGAAGATCAGCAAGGCCCCCGGCAGTCCCGCCTCCCAGGCGACATGGATATTGACCTGCGCGCCGACCAGGACGAACAGCAGGATTTCGGCGAATATCCAGACCTTGGCGAGTTTCTGGGAAATTTTGTGCGCCCGCGTCTCGGCTCTTTCCAGAAGGACAAAGCCAATGGTCATGACGCCCAGCAAGGCGGACATGACGATCTGCGTTTTCAGTTCTTCCTCCAGCCAGGTGAGGACAATGGCGACGGAGATGACCATCAGGTTCATTTTCGTCGCCCGGGGATTGAAGCGCTCGAAAACCCGGCACAGTAAATAACCGGCGATGCCGCCGACGATGATGCCCAGCAGGATGGATTCCGGAATCTCCAGGAGTTTGTGAAAAATGTTGTCGCCGGCGCCGGCGTGGATTCCCAGAAGAATGGTGAAGATGACGATGACGAACACGTCGTCCACCGACGACGCGCTGAGGATCAGGGTGGGGATGCCCTTGCGGGTGCCGCGACGCTCGCCGATCAGGTTCAGCATCAGTGGCACGACGACGGCGGGCGACACGGCGGCGAGGATCGTGCCGAGAATCGCCGCTTCCAGATACGTCAGATCGAAAAACAAGGGAGCCATGAGCGTGATGGCGCAGGCTTCAAAAACGGCGGGGACGGCGGACATGGCGAGGGCGGTCTTGCCGACCCGGTGGAGCGTGTCCCGTTCGAGTTCCAGTCCGGCCCGCAGGAGAATGACGATCAGGGTCAGCATTCTTAAATCCGCCGAAATTTCCAGCAGGCCGGGCTGGATGATGTTCAGGACATAGGGGCCGCAGACAATCCCGACAAGCAACATGCCGAGCAGTCCGGGCAGACGGATTTTTCTAAAAAGATACTCGGAAAACAGGCCCAGAAGGATAACGAGGGCCAGGCTGATCGCCATTCGGGGAACTCCGGCGCGGGCGGTTGGCGCAAAGGCGGGTCAAAGAGCGTCTGCCCGAACTGATGGCTCCTTCGCCTCGGAAAACAACGGTCATGCGAAGGAGTCATTAGCCCCCCAAAAAGAAAAAAGGCGGCGGTTGGTTGAAAGGAGAACTCCATCTCCCAAAAGAATTTTAAAAATGCTAGCCGAAAAACCCGGCGGCGTCAATACCAATAAGGAAGCGGGCAACGCCCGCGGGAAGTTGCGAGGCAACAGACAAGAACCACAGATGGACACAGAGAGGAAAGCGGAAAGATTTTTTTTGGCCCAATGTCACACTTCGACAAGCTCAGTGTGACACTTGCCCTATTCCCTTGACAAGGGCGGAGCGAGCGGTCGTGATGGCAGGGTTCTATTTCCTGCGGGCGGCCTTGCCGGGCGCGAAGACGCCGCGCCAGCCGAAGTAGCCGACGGCGTCCTTGATGTTGGAGACCAGCCGGGCGACCGGGTTCATGCCCCGGTCGGTGACGTACTCCATGGTCAGGGCGATGCGCGTTTCGCCCGGCCCCAGCGGCGTGACCTTGTGGTACAGGTTATCGCCGTTGAACACCACCAGGGCGCCGGGTTTCAGGGCCAGCGACAGGGTTTGCGTCTGCCGCGCCGGGTCGTCGCGGTACAGCTCGCACACCAGCCGGCAGGAGGAGTCGTCCACCAGCCCCACCAGCACGGTGTAGCGCTTGCCGCGGTAATAGGAGGTGTCGTAATGAAAACCAATATGGTCGCCCGGCTCGGTGTAGCAGTACAGGGCGTAGGTGTGCGGGTCGTCGGCCGGGCAGTCCTGCAACGGCTCGCCGGCGAGGTCGCCGAGAAATTCCACCAGCGCCGGGTGAGCGTAAACCTGGCCGATGGCCGGGGACAGGCGGTCGATGGCGTGGCGTCCGACACTGCCACCTTTTTTGTACGTGGGAACGTAGTTTCTATGGATGCGGGCGAGCAGGCTCGGCAGATCGGCCCGGATGGCGTCCAGCGCCGGCGGCGGAAGAAAATTGTCGATCGCCAGGAACTCGTTTTGAGCCTGGAAGTCGGCTTTCAGCTTGCGCCGGTCGAGCGCCTCGATGGCGGCCGCCAGCGCGGACTGCACCGCCGCGGACTGGGCCGTCGCGGAGCGATCGGTCATGGCGCTCCCCTATTCCACTATTTGCGAGTATTTTTTGCTGATCCAGCCGGTGGTGTTGGCGTCGGGATAGGCGATGTGGAACCAGTCGCCGATTTCTCCCAGCAAATCGTGCACCGTGCCCTTGTCCACCTTGCCGATGATGGCGGCTTTCAAGGACGGCCCCTTGCGGACGTTCAGCGGCGAGGTTCGGGTGGTGATTTTTACTTGTTGCGGGTTTTCCTCCAGCGAGCCCGTGGACGGCATGACGGAAGCAAAATCATCCTCGCCGGGAAAGGATTCCTCGACAGCCGGAGGAGACTCCGGAGGCAGGGTGGCGAATACATCCTCCTCGCCCGCGCCCATGCCCATATCCGGCATCGGTTCCGGAACGCCCGGCGACTCCATACCCGGACCGCCCATCGGTTCGGAGAAACTCAGCGGCTCGGAGAAACCGCCCTGCCTGGTGATTCCATCGTCCAGGTCGCCTTCCACTTGCGGCGGTGGAACGGCGCCGGCCAGGCTCTGCGGCTCTGCGGCTTGTCGCTCTCCGGAGGGGAGAAAGGACCCCGGACCACGCTCGAACTCCTTGCGCGAGGCCGTTGGAGCGCGTTTGCCGATTTTCTGTCTCGCCTTCTCGGCGAAGATGCTGTTGGGAAATTCGCGGACAAAATTCTCGTAGGCGTCAAGGGTGTCCCGGCGTTCCACTTCCTGGTAAATGGCGTCCTGTTCCTGCTCGACCTCCTTCAGGAGTTTTTCCTTTTTACCGGACGCCGTCAGGGCCATCATTCGTTGCAGGTCGCCCACCGCCTTGTGATGTTGCTTGTTCTCCCTGGACAACGTGGCGCGAAACCGGAGTGTCCGCATGAGGTTGTTCTTGATCTTTTCACTGGAGGGTTCCAGTTGCAAGGCGGCCTCGAACGATCGAACGGCCTCGTCCAGGTTGTCGTTGGAATAATACGACATTCCCAAGTTGTTCAAGGCCTCGAACGATTTGGGCTGTTGCTTGAGAAAATCCTTCCAGAGTTGCATTGCAGGGAGGACTTGCCCTTTTTTGTGTAACGCCAGCGCTTCCTTGAAGACCTCCTTGTCGGAGAAAAGGATTTTTTCCGGCGGGTCTTCAAACAGAGTGTCTTTATCCGAGGAGCCGCCGGAGAACAGCCCCGCGCCGAAGAATCCGCCTCCGCCGCCGCCTGCGGTTTGTTTGCCGCCGGCACAGGAAATCAGACTGAAAACGAGAACCACGCACAAAATGTGAAAGCCGGTTTTTAATTTCATAATCAAAGAATACTCTTTTTTTTTTAAACGTCAATATTTCTTGACTTGGGCGCGTTTTGCAGTAACCTAAAAAAAATAGACAAGGGGTGCTTGCAAGCTGAGAGTCCGTTTGGACAACCCGTTGAACCTGATCTGGGTAATGCCGGCGTAGGGATGCGATAATTTTTTTTTCACAGGCTGTATTCCCGTTCCCGGAATATGGCTTTTTTTGTCCCTGTTTTCCGCAAGATTGATGTTGTTAACTATTAACGGAAAAAAACGCGAAAACTTGACCAGCCGAACCCTGACCGAGCTGATTCGGGAGTTGGATATCCGCACATCTCACTTCGCCATCGCCCTAAACTGCCAGGTGGTTCCCAAATCGCAATACGAAACCACCCCCGTCAAGGACGGCGACACCATCGAAATCGTCCAGGCTGTCGGCGGCGGCTGAGGCGGCAGTCGAACATCGAGGAATGATCCATGAATGATACGGCATCCAAAACCCGGGAGGATGGACTGACCATCGCCGGGAAAACCTTTGGCTCGAGGTTAATCGTCGGAACGGGAAAGTACGCCAGTTTCGACATCATGCAAAAAGCCCATGAAATTTCCGGCGCCGAGATGGTCACGGTGGCGGTGCGCCGCATTGAGCTGGACAAGAGCAAGGACTCGATTCTCAACTTTATCGATCCGGAAAAGTACACCCTCCTGCCCAATACGGCGGGATGCTATACGGTGAAAGAAGCCGTCATGACCGCGCAACTTGCCCGCGAGGCGGGTCTCGGCAATTTCGTCAAGGTGGAAGTCATCGGCGACGAAAAAACGTTGTTCCCGGATAACGAGGCAACGCTGGAAGCCTCCCGCTTGCTGGTGGAGGACGGTTTTCACGTAATGCCGTATTGCCTGGACGATGTGGTGCTGTGCAAAAAGCTGGAAGCCATCGGTTGCTCGGCGGTAATGCCGCTGGCCGCGCCCATCGGCTCCGGCCTGGGCGTGCGCAACCCGTTTAACATTAAACTGATTCTGGAAGCGGTGCAAGTGCCCGTCATTATCGACGCGGGCGTGGGCACGGCATCGGACGCCACCCGCGCCATGGAACTGGGCGTTGACGGCCTGCTCATGAACACCGCCATCGCCCAGGCCGGAGATCCTCTCAAAATGGCGGAAGCCATGCGGCTGGCGACGCAGAGCGGGCGGCTGGCCTTCCGGGCGGGGCGCATCCCCAGAAAACTCTACGCCTCCGCCAGCAGTCCCCTGGATGGAATGATCGATGTGTGACCTGGACTGGACCATCAAATACGCCGATTACCTGGAGCCGCGGACGGAGTTGGACTTCCTGCGCGTTTACCTGATCAGCGACCGGTCGCTGTTGCCGCAAGACCGGTTTTTGCAGGGCATCGAATCGGCCCTGAAGGGCGGCGTGCGCGCCTTGCAGTTGCGGGAGAAAGACCTGCCGGCGGCGGAGCTGACGAGCCTGGCCCGCGCCGTCGGCGATCTTACCCGATCCCATGGCGCCCGGCTGTTCATCAACGGCCACCCGGAAATCGCCGCGGCGACCGGAGCGGATGGCGTGCATCTCGGCGAGGACGGCGTCCGGGCCGATGAAGTCAAGCGGGCCTTTCCCCGCCTGCTGGTCGGGGTTTCCACGCACTCACCCGAATCCGCCCGCGA
Source organism: Nitrospinales bacterium (assembly GCA_046757665.1). Lineage (GTDB taxonomy): Bacteria > Nitrospinota > Nitrospinia > Nitrospinales > JAJDAT01 > JBHHYO01. Next base: position 3,625 of record JBHHYO010000033.1, on the reverse strand, counting down.
GGCCGAGGCGCGGGGCGCCGATTTCATTACCTTCAGTCCCATCTTCGACACACCGTCGAAAAGGCAGTACGGCCCGCCACAGGGTTTGCAACGCCTGCGCCGGGTCACGGAAAACGCCGGCATTCCCGTCCTGGCATTGGGCGGCATCAAAACAGACAACGTCCCATCGGTTGCGGAACAGGGAGCGCATGGCGTCGCCTTGATTTCCGGAATCTGGAGCAGTCCTGATATAGAAGAAGCCTCTCAACAATTCATGCGGTTTTTCGCGGGAGAATCAAGATGAACCAGAAAACCCCCAAACCACCTCCAAGGGAAAAAATAGAGATATCTACCGAACCCATCACCCCCAACTCGAAAAAAGTATATGTCGCGGGATCGGTTCATTCCCGGATCCGCGTGCCGTTCCGGGCGGTGCCGCTGTCGCCGACGAACGCCGCGCTGGCTTCCGGCAATGGCGGACGGGAAGAGGCGAATGACACTTTTTTGCTTTACGACACCTCCGGACCCTACACCGACCCCCAGGCGGAGATCGATCCGCGTCGCGGCCTGCCGCCCCTGCGCCGGCCGTGGATTCTGGATCGGGGAGACGTGGAAGAGGTCTCCGGCGGCTGTCCGGCGGCGGATAACGGCAGAAACGGCGGGCACGGGGCACGGGACGGGTTAAACCGTTTTCAAACAACGGAGCCGCGCTCCATCCTGCGCGCCAGGCCGGGGAAAAACGTCAGCCAGATGCACTACGCGCGCCAGGGAATCGTCACTCCGGAAATGGAGTACATCGCCATCCGCGAAAACCTGGGCCGGACACAGCAACGCCGCGACCCGGAACGCGAAACCCGCCTGCGCGGCAACTCGTTCGGCGCCGCCATCCCGGAGGAGATCACCCCGGAATTCGTGCGCGACGAGATCGCCCGCGGCCGCGCCATCATCCCCGCCAACATCAACCATCCGGAAACGGAGCCGATGATCATCGGCCGGAACTTCCTGGTCAAGGTGAACGCCAATATCGGCAACTCCGCCGTCGCCTCGACGATCGAGGAAGAGGTGGAAAAAATGGTGTGGGCCATCCGCTGGGGTTCGGACACGGTGATGGATTTGTCCACCGGCGAGGACATCCACGAAACGCGGGAATGGATTATCCGCAATTCGCCGGTGCCCATCGGCACCGTGCCCATCTACCAGGCGCTGGAAAAAGTCGGCGGCAAGGCCGAGGAACTGACCTGGGAGGTTTACCGCGACACGCTGATTGAACAGGCGGAACAGGGAGTGGATTATTTCACCATTCACGCCGGCGTGCTGTTGCGTTACGTTCCGATGACCGCCCGGCGGGTGACGGGCATTGTGTCGCGCGGCGGCTCCATCCTGGCGAAATGGTGCCTGGCGCATCACAAGGAAAATTTCCTTTACACTCATTTCGAGGACATCTGCGACATCATGCGCGCCTATGACATCAGTTTCTCGCTGGGCGACGGGTTGCGGCCCGGCTCCGGAGCGGACGCCAATGACGAGGCCCAGTTCGCCGAACTCGAGACCCTGGGCGAGTTGACGAAAATCGCCTGGAAATACGACGTGCAAACGATGATTGAAGGGCCGGGCCACGTTCCCCTGCATCTGATCAAGGAGAACATGGACAAGCAACTGCGCGAATGCCACGAAGCGCCCTTTTATACGTTGGGGCCGCTGACCACCGACATCGCCCCCGGCTACGACCACATCACCAGCGGCATCGGCGCCGCCATGATCGGCTGGTTCGGCTGCGCCATGTTGTGTTACGTGACCCCAAAGGAACACCTGGGCCTGCCCAACCGCAAGGACGTGCGAGACGGCGTGATCGCTTACAAAATCGCGGCGCACGCGGCGGACGTGGCCAAGGGCCACCCCGGATCGAGAATGCGCGACGACGCCGTCAGCAAGGCCCGGTTCGAGTTCCGCTGGGAAGACCAGTTCAACCTGTCGCTCGATCCCGAACGCGCCGTCAAGTTCCACGACGAAACCCTGCCAAAGGATTCCGCCAAGGTGGCGCACTTCTGCTCCATGTGCGGACCGCACTTCTGCTCCATGAAAATCACGCAGGACGTGCGCGACTACGCGCGGGAAAAACAGGTCGAAGAAGAAAAAGCCCTGGAAGCGGGGATGCGGGAAATGTCGGAAAAGTTCAAATCCGGCGGGAGCGAGATTTACAAAAAGGTCTGAGTTCAAGGATGGCCGCGAATTCACGCGAATGGGGAGGGGCTTTCACCACAAAGGCCGAAAGGGCACCAAGGAAAAATTTGATGTGTCATCCAGAGCCTTTGGCGAGGGATCTGGGCCGATTGCCGGCCCTACCCAGATTCTTCACTTCGTTCAGAATGACCATCTTTTATTTTTCCCCGACGCAACGCAAGTGAGCGGCGGCACTGCCCGTGGCGGCTCGCCACCCGGCACACTGGCTCCGGCCCCCTGGCCACCCGGGCAACGCCCCGAGCCAGTTTCAGGCGAATACCATCACTGTACATACCATCGCTGTACCGCCTTTATAAATCCTGATTGCAGGATTTTAAAATTTTACGGTTTTTTTCTGCGCGGCACTTGTCTGGGTCCTTAACAGCCTCGACCCTCTCCAGCCTCTTCACGTAACTGTCGGGAAAGGTGTGTTCTTTTCCCCCGGCGACCACAAACTCCTTGTACCAGTCATAGGGCTTGAGAGCATTATCAATAAAAGAATCCTGGGCCTGATACGTAAAGGCTTCTATTTCCCGTTTTTCATGTTGGGAAGAAACCTTTACATTTTTTTCCGAATATCCATGACCAAGCCCTTCAGCCCTGTCGAGAGCCGGTTTATCATTAGGGTCCATTTCAAAAACCACACCCATTACGACTTTGCCAGTATCATTTGTCCGCTGAATATTGCATTTGCCGGAACCATCTTTACCCTTCTTATTAAGTTTCAAATCGTGTCCTTTCAGGGAAGCCACAACAAGAAACTTCGCTGACGGAACCCGTTTCTTTAAACGGGCTGTGCACATGTTGGATCCATAGGCAAAATACTTCATCACTTCCTCCCCCGATCCTTTGTGCCTTCCTGCCTTTATGGTGAAGGAACTTAGAAGTGCATCATGGAGTGGATGGGCACATCTCTGAGTTTGTCCCGCCCGTGCAGAAAATCGAGTTCGATCAGAAACGCCACTTCAACGATCCGGGTTTTGAAGTTGCCGCGGACAAGGTCCACCGCGGCGCGGATGGTGCCCCCCGTGGCCAGCACGTCGTCGATGAGCAGGACCCGCTGACCTGGTTTGATGGCGTCTTTATGGATCTCCATGGCGTCGGTGCCGTATTCCAGCGCGTAGGTCTGATGGTAGGTCTGGTAGGGCAACTTGCCGGGTTTGCGGATGATGGCGAGTCCGGCCCCGAGGGCGTAGGCCAGACCCGCGCCGAAGATGAACCCGCGCGCCTCGATCCCTACCACGAGGTCGATCACCTGGCTTTTGTACCGGTCTTTCAGGTGGTCCACGGTCCGGCGGTACAGGGCCGGGTCGGCCAGCAGGGGAGTGATGTCTTTAAAGACGATCCCGGGTTGCGGAAAATCGGGGATGTCGCGTATCGCCTGTTTCAGTGTTTCCATGGGTACAAATCCTTTCGTCGGGCGGGG
>JBHHYO010000032.1:0-29742 GCA_046757665.1 Nitrospinales bacterium | reverse complement strand
AAGGGAATCAATCACAAAAGATTTTTCAAGCTTATGGCTTGAACGCGATAATTAATTTGCTTGACTCCTTTTTTCAGAAAAGGGCGCTGAAAAAGTCCTGTGAAGGGCATAAGATTGTCACCCTGAGCCTGTCGAAGGGTGGCAAGCCCTTTAAAATAAGGTTCATGCTTCGACAAGCTCAGCATGACATTAAAAAAAACCGCCTCAATCCGACTTTTTCAGCGTCCTGCTAATGATGCCTTGCCGACTGCCGGCAAAGCCCGATATAAGCACGGGATTCTATCACAATTCGGCAGAGCTTCCGCGCAAGAAATCCCGGGGAGAGCGGCGGCTATTTTTTTCGCAGACAGTAAATTCCGTCGCGCACCGTCAGCATGACTTGGTCCACGCGGGCATCGGTTTTTACTTTTTCGTTAAAAGCATGGATGGCCTTGTCGGAGGCTTCCTGCGGGTCAAGAACCCGTCCCCCCCACAACACATTATCAACCGCAATCAATCCTCCCCGGCGCATCATGGGCAGAATGGCTTCGTAATAATTAATATAATTTTCCTTGTCGGCGTCGATGAAAGCCATGTCGAACGGCCCCGAAAGAGTTTCAAGGGTTTCCAGGGCCGGGCCTTCGCGCAGGTCGATCTTTTTCCCATGCTTGCTTTCGGCAAAATACCGGCGGGCAAAGGCAATAGCAACAGGATCGATTTCACAAGTGACAATCCGGCCATCCTCCGGTAGCGCCTCGGCCATGGAAAGCGTACCGTATCCGCTGAAAGTCCCCACCTCCACAATTCGCCGGGCATCGACCAGCAAGGCCAACAGTTTGAGAAACCGCCCTTCGATCCGCCCCGTAAGCATTTGCGGTATTTCAAGCTTGTCGTAGGTCTCGTCTTTCAGGCGTTGCAGAAGTTCGCCTTCATCCTGGGTGTGATCGCAAGCGTAATTCTCGATATCCTCATTGATGAAATCCATGGAGTTGTCCTTTTGAAGATTCAGTAAGCAATGATGTTCTGGTCCAGGGTCCGCCAGGCATACCAGGTTGCAACGGTTTCATAGGGATGCCATTTTTTACCCAGACTTCTTACCCTTTTGACGGATGGAAGGGTTTTCATGCGATAAATGTTTTTGAGCGCCGCACGAAACCCCAGGTCGCCGGTGGGGAGCACATCCAGCCGGTTCAGGGAAAAGATCAAAAACATTTCCGCCGTCCAGCGGCCGATCCCGTGAATGGCGGTCAACTGCCGGATCACATCCTCATTACTCAGATAGGGCAAGCGGTGCGGCCGGATGGATCGGTCCACGAAACCGCGGCTGAGGTCTTTCAAATAGGCGGCTTTCTGCCGGGAAAGACCGACCCCGCGCAACGCATCCGCCGTAAGAACATGAACCCTCGCCGGAGTCGGAGACTTCCCGTCAAACAAGTGAAAAAAACGATCGCTAATGGAATCCGCCGCCTGGGTCGAAATTTGCTGGGCAATGATGGCCTTGCACAGCACGACAAAATAATTTTTGTTGCTTTTCAAGCGAAACGCTCCAAATTCCCGGATGACCCCGGCCATCACCGGGTCCTTCATGTCAAAATGTTTCAGTATCGCCTTTCGGCTGGGAAACCGGCGCGAGTTTGTGGATTCTTGAACCATCGCTCAATCGTCGATCAACAGGACCGTGCGGGATGAGGCATAAAAACTTTTCAGTTTGGACAGCGTATCCTTGCCGAATGTATTGCCGTAAAGGTCCAAAGTCATCAGGCGGGAAAGCTGTTTCGACTCGACAAGATAATCCGCCGCCCGATCATCGAGATTATTATAAGACACGTTCAAAATCTTGACCGACGCCATAACAGGAGATCGACAAAGCGCTTCCAATCCCTCACTGCCGATCCAGGTCCCTTGAAGATAAAGTTCTTCGATATTCCGCAAGACCGGCGAGTCCGCAAGGATGCGTGCGCCCTCCGGCCCCAGACGATTGGCTTTCAGGTGCAAGAGGGTGAGGCCGGCCAGCGTCGGCGAGCCTGCCAGGGCTTGCAAGCCCTTCCTGCCAAACCCATTGTGCTGGAGATAAAGCTTGCGCAAGCGCGTGAGAACGGGCGACGCCGCAAGCGCCTGGATTCCGCGGTCCGTGATCTTGTTGTGCGCCAGCGATAAAGATTCCAGGTTGGCTAGACATTCCGCCCCGGCCAGCACTCCCACTCCCTCGTCACCAAACTCATTGTTGTCGAGTTCAAGAAATTTTACTCTGGGAATTTTGGGGTTCGCCATCAAGTCGGTTACTTCTTCCAGATTCACTTCCTTGTCGTTTAATTGCAGTTTCAGGTTGACTTCCCCGGAAGCCGGCGCAAGGGAATAGGCTTGCGATTCATTGACCATCAATGAATCGTTTTCCGAATGCTCGGTCACCACGGTTAGACTGTGGTCCACGAGGCTGTCAAAATAGGCGCTTGCCATATCAGAGCCAGGATTTTTTCTTGAAAAAACCGATGATCTCTCCAGCCGTTTCCTCTGGTGAAATCCGGGTGGTGTCGCAGACCAGATCGGCGGCGGCGCGATACTTCGGTTCCCGTTCCGCCAGGACCTGCCGCTGTTCTTCCTCAAACGACAAGCCGTTTTTTAAGGGAGGACGGCTGGGGTCTTTGTCGATTCTGGCCAGGATGGTTTCAAACTCGGCGGTCAACAGCACAATTTTCCCGGCACGCTTCAGGTGCGCGACGTTTCGCGGTTCCAGTACCACTCCGCCGCCGCAATCGATGACGGCCGCTTCCCCGGAAATTCCCAGAACAACGGACGACTCAATTTCCCGAAACCGGGGCCATCCCCATTCGCCAACGATTTGAGCTATCGACATGCCCGCCGATTTCACGATCAAGGCATCGACATCGTAAAGTTTCCTCTCGAGCCGGCGGCTTAAAATATCGGCAACAGTCGATTTCCCCGTGCCCCGATAGCCCATCAAAACAATATTCATAAAATCAACTCTGGAAATTCGCAGATTAAAATATTTCCCACTCCGATGCAAACGAAACCTGGAAATACCAAAGGGGTGAATAAAAAAGCCGGATCGGACACACCCAAATTCCGCCGCCGGATTTTATGATATAATTTCTACAATTCCGGTATTTACGCAAGGAGACACCTATTGGGAAATCCAATCTTATCAAAAGGACACCGCCGTGAAAAAAATTGCCTGGGGTATTTCATTGATGACCGTTTTATGGTTGGGAGGGTTAGCCGAAGTTCGTGGAGAAATGGATAGCTTTGAATCCCTCAAACCGCTTTGTGACAAAAATATTTTTCATTCCTGCTTCAAAATCGGGGAGCGGTTCAGAACACTCGACAGGGATGAAAAAAAAGCCCTGCCCTATTATGAAAAAGCTTGCGAAGGCGGACACTTGACGGCTTGCTCACATGCCGGCATTGTACTGATGAAGCGAGGAACTCCCTACAGCAAGGAATTTAAAAAAGCCACGAAATTCTTCGAAAAAGCCTGCGAGGGGAATCACGACAAGGCCTGTTACAATCTGGGTTCCCTGAAATACAAGGAAGGCCGGCAAAAAAAGGCCATTAAATATTTTCAGAAAGCATGTGACCTGAACAACGCCGTGGGATGTGCCCGGGCGAAAAAACTGCGAAGGTAAACACCCGTGGTCGTCAAAAAAGTCAAAAGCTGGGAAGAACTGGTCAACGACGGCGCCAACTACGGCAATGCCGAATACTCGCCGACCGAAAAAATTCTCGTCGAATGTATCAAAAACAAAACGGTACTGAAAATCCAGGACAGTTTTTTGTTTTCCAAAACCGGCGACATCCCCGATCCGGACCACGGCAAAAAACTCGCTCAGGAGATTGCGCGTTTTGAGCCCTTAAAAAACATTACCTCACTCATCATCACACATAACGCCCTGGGCGCCGCGGGCATGAAGTGTCTGGCCGAATCAACCATCCTGACTCAACTGAAAAGCCTCCACCTGGGTTCCAACAAACTGGGCGATGAAGGGGTTAAGATACTGGCCGAAGCCCCCCTGTTTTCCGGGGTGGAGGATTTAAATCTGGAATGCAACGCCATCAAAGCTGAAGGCGCCAGGGCGCTGGCACGTTCTCCCCACCTGACCCGGCTAACCCACCTCAACCTGGTCGACAACCGGATAGGCGACGAGGGAGCGCTGGCTATCGCCGAATCTCCCAATTTCAAAAACCTTGTCTATCTGCACCTGGGCGGCAACAGAATCAAGTCCGAGGGAGCCAAACAAGCTCTGCGCCAATCGCCCAACCTGCCCCGGCTTCAAACTCTGAAGATTTTTTAGCCGATTTCTTAATCGTTTTTTTTCACGGCTTCGATGATGGCGTTGCCCTGCCCCAAATGGAACCGTTTGAACCGGTGGAATCCGGTGCGGCGCAGGAGCGCCTCCGTTTCGCGGAACGTGTACGTTCTTCCCGTCGCGGTGAACAGGAGCATGGTCAACGAAAACATGGCGGCGTCATAGGGTTCCGTGCGGTTGTCTTTCAGAAAGAGATCGGCCAGGACAAACCGTCCACCGGGAACAAGCGCCCGGTTGATTTTTTTAAACAAGCCTTCATTTTCCTTTTCGTTATAAATGTGCAGGATGTTTGAATAAAACACAGTGTCATGATTTTCGCCGAAGGGGGTATCGAAGAGGTTGCCCGGCAAAAACCGGCAACGGTTTTTCACTTTTTGAGTGATTTCCCTGGCAACCACAATAGCGGCGGGCCGGTCCAGCAGGGTCGCCGAAGCGCGTTTGTCTTTTCGCAAAATCGCGGCGCTATAGGACGCGGGACCGCATCCAAGGTCCAGCAAACGCCCCACCGGTTTTCGGGCAACGATTTTGACGACTTTCGGCGAGATTTTTTCGCTCCGCTCGTGCATGGCATAGCTAAACAACCGGCGAAACTCCGGATCATCCTCCCCTTCATATTCGGAAAGGTCGCGGCCGTCTCGAACAGTGTCCATCAACTTATCCCACTCCTCGCGGTGCTCCTTGCGAAGCATCACCATGCCTTTTTTATACTCCTTGCTGGTTTCGCAGAAGTGTTTGTAGGTCACCGAAGTGTTGAAAAAACGGTTGCCGGTTTTTCGTAAAGCTCCCATGGCGACGAGGGCATTCAGCAACGCCTCGGTGCCATCGGCATGGGTACGGGCTCCGCGGCAGATTTCCTTGATCGTGAGGCGTTTTTTGCCCAACACCGTAAAAATCCTCAGTTGCAGGGCGGCGATCAGCGCTTTGGCCTCTTCCAGTTGGTCGATTTTTTCTAAAATCTGATCGAAGGTCAGCATGGGTGGCAAGCCTCATTCATCTACAGGGTTTTTATATGGAGCGCGGACAACTCGCAAGTGCAATTTTGCGGACATGTGAAGGCCAACAGGGGCCGTCTCGTCAACTGCTGACATCGGGTTCTTCTTCCTGGATAACGGTCAGCAAATGTTCGAGCAGATGACGCGGTTGCTCCTGAAGCTTTTTCTCCAAGGCACTTTCAATGAAATAAATGGCCCTGCTTTTTTCGTTTCGGGAATCATAAATCAATCCCAACATAATGTAAGAGGCGGGCCATTTGTCTCCTGTGGGGTATTTTTGCGTAATGATTTGGTAATGCCTGGCGGCCTTGTCTAGTTGGTTCAATTTGTAGTACGCGGAGCCAATGCCGAAATGAATGTTATCTGCAAGAAAACGCGGCGGCCGGCGTTGCAGGATTTTTTGGAACTGGTCGATGCATTTTTGGTATTTTCCCCCCTTGAATAACTCGATAGCGGCAGAGTATTGGTGCACGGAGAATTTTTTCGGGGGTTTATAATTTTTGAATTCGGCGATGGCGGTTTCCAGGTTTTTACCGGTGATTTTCGCCTTGGCCAACTGCGCTTCCACCTGGCCGAAATTTTGCTCCACCGTTTTAATTTTTTGTTTGATCTGGGCCTCCATGTTCCCCAGCCTGGGATCGAACGTGCGCAACGAGGCCAGTAGAGCCTCTTCTTCCCTGGCGATATCCTCATTGGTCAGAAAAAGGGTTTCAATGCGTTTGGCGACGGCGTCCAACGCCTTTTGCCGATTGCGGCGAAACTGCAACACTTTCTCGCTGGGCGGGCTCCAGGAATGCCTGTCTCGCGGATCGCCGGGGTGACCAAAAAGCGAAGGCAAGGTCGATGCCGTACAAGCCGCAAGAAGCATCCAAAACAAAAAAAGGAACGAAAATTTAAAAAAGTTTTTCATCAAATCCATTATAATAAATTAAATGAACATGCCGTTCGCATGGATTATAAACCACGCCGGACACTTATTTTAGCTCAAAATGAACGATTATTACGATATCCTGGGAGTCTCCAGAAACGCCACCGAAGCCGACATCAAAAAGGCTTATAGAAAAAAAGCCATGCAGTACCATCCCGATAGAAACAAGGGGAATCCCAATGCGGAAGAAAAGTTCAAAGAGATCAGCGAGGCCTATGCGGTTTTGAGCGATAAAAACAAACGCCGGCAATATGATCAGTTCGGCGCCGAAGGTTTCCACCAAAAGTTTTCCCGGGAGGATATTTTCCAGGGATTCGATATCAACGACATTTTGAGCAGTTTTGGAGCCGGATTTGGCGGCAGGCAGTCGTTTCGTTCCGGGCCGGGCGGGGGCGGGTTCGCGGATTTTTTCTCGCCTTTCCGTGAAGTATTCGAGACAGCCGGACCACAGGCTTCTCCACGCGGCGCGCCCAAGCCCCGGGATATCGACCAGGACCTGACCATCACATTCGAGGAGGCCGCCCTGGGAACTGAAAAAGTTTTCACCCTCGTTAAAAACGGCGCCGAGAGCCAGGTCAATGTAAAAATTCCCGCGGGCATCAACGAGGGCCAAAGGCTACGCTTGGCCGGCAAGGGCAATCCCAACCCCTACGGCGGCAAGGCCGGGGATATTTTTTTCAAAATCCATATCCAGGAACATCCCTACTTCAGGCGCGAGGCAAACGACATCGTCATCGACCGGGAAATAAAACTTACCGACGCCATTCTGGGAACGTCCATACAGGTGCCCACGTTAAGCGGAGAAAAAAAGGTAAAAGTGCCTCCCGGGACCCAAAACCAATCCAAGCTTCGTTTAAAAGGTCTGGGCGTCCAGGGAGCCAATGGCCGGGGGGATCAATTGGTGCGCATCATTGTCAAATATCCCCGGAAATTAACCGAGAAACAAAAACACCTGGTCAAGCAGTTGCAATTGACAGGGTTATAAAACAAGAGTGTATCGTGGCAAAAGTTGTTTTCCAACCGGACAACCTCTCCCATGAGGTGGAGGATGGGACTCCCTTGATCGATCTGTGCGATGAACTGGATGTCTCTCTTTCCTTTGGATGTACCGAGGGCACCTGCGGCGTCTGCGAGTTGACCGTTCTCAACGGTAAGGAAAATTGCTCGCAGTTGACGGACGAAGAAAAAGACTACCTGCTCCCCGAAGACCTGGAAGGCGGCATGCGCCTCGGATGCCAACTGAAGATCAAACGCGGCGAGGTCGTCATCACCTGGAAAACCCCTCGCTCCGATTGACTGGCGAACAAGCGATTTCGATCCGTTGTCCGGCGCCTCGTTTGTTAAATTCTCTCCATAAATAGCGGCTCCCGTCGCAAAACAAAAATTTCCCTCTTTCCAGCCGACCTGAAAACCACCTAAAATTTTTTTGATTTTATCGAAAAAAATTGCGGGAAAAGCGGCCATTTGAAGCAAAACCCTTTGACCTGAAAATCAGCAACCTCATAAGTACATAAAATTCAATAAATTAAAAAAATGTGTGGACGGGGCCACTTTGGCACAAATGGTGAAAATGAAAAAGGTGAGAGGTAATGGACATGAATTACAAAATGAAAAAAATTCTTGTCGTAGACGATCAAACAGTCGTCAGGGAACTGGTCACGGAAACACTTAGCGCAAGCAATTATCAAATTTCCGAATGCGATAACGCGGAGCAGGCGGTCGAATATGCAAAAGCCGAAAAACCGGATTTGATCCTGATGGATATCATGATGCCCGGCAGGATGGATGGCCTGGAAGCCACGCGCATCATCAAAAGCGATCCCTCAACCCAAAAATGCACCATCATATTTTTAACCGCCAAAATGTTGCCGGACGATATTAAGGAGGCCTATCGGGCTGGAGGCAGTTATTATTTTCTAAAACCTTTCAGCCCCATGAAGCTTGTAGCCAAAATCGAAAAAGTGCTTGGTCAAACCTGTTGAAAACAACTCAAAGGAGGAAACATGTTTTACGAGGTTCGTATTTTAAGTCCTGACATGAGAATCAAGAAAATAATAAGCCAGGATGAATTGATCCAAAGATTTTGGCAACGATTTTACATGGACGAAAAAACCCATAGTCTGATTTCACCCAGCAGAAACAGAATTCCAAACAAGGTGAGAAAGCAACTGATGACCCAATTTCCCGAGGTTTATGATCTCAGCTACTTGAACCACTGAGAGCGCGGGAAAGAGATTAACAACCTTCCGCTAAAAACGCCTCACCCGGTTTTCAGGGCCTTGGCGATTTTATGTTTTGCGAGCGATTGCAGGCATTTGTCCAAAACTTCCTCAACCGTAAAATCCAGGCAGATTTTGTTGTCGCATCGCAGTAAGCCGCATTCCCTGCAAGGGACTTCCTTATAAAAGAGAAAATGCCGGTCATCCCCGGAATAATAATCGTTGAAGATTTCCTTGATATTCGGACCCAGCAAAGTGACGGTGGGAACATTCAGCGCCACCGCAATATGGCTGGGGCCGGAATCATTGTCGATCATCAAATCAGCTTCCTGAATGATCGCCATTAATTGCCGCAAGGGCCCGGTGAATACCGGCGACGAGGCATGGTCAAGCAACGCCTTTAATCTCGGCTCTTCGTCGGGAGAACAGGTCAGGAGTACCTGCACATCATTTTTTTCCATCAATTCTTTTGCCAATCGACCGAACCGCTCCATCCCCCATTCCTTCGTCTGCCGCGACGCCGTAGGATGGATGACGGCAAATGGTTTTGCCGTATCGAATCCCTGGTCGGCCAAAAAGGTTTTTGCCCAATCCCTTTCCTCCGCCGTTAAAAACAATTCGGTCTCTACGCCCGTGGGCTGAATACCGATACGGCGCAGGCAATCCAGTTCACGCTCAATCGCCGAGCGATAGTAATCCGATTCGCCGGCGAGAATACCGCCGGTATTGTCGCGCCCGATGTAATACTGGTTGATTTTAAATTCGGCGGAGATTTTTTCCATGACTGCCGCGGACAGCTTCCCGGCATGGAGGTTTACGGCGAGGTCAAAATGCCGCAGATCCAATTTTGCCATTCGGGCGTCCAGTTCGCTTGCCTCGGTATTTTTGGGCAGTCCGATCAGCCGCTCGATGTGGGGGTTGTTTTCAAATACGGCCCGGGAGCTGTCATAAGTCAAAACGGTAATTCGGGCTTGGGGCAGGTTTTGTTTGAGATTGCGAATGACTGGAGTTGAGAGAACGTTGTCTCCTATCTCCCTCAACTTGATCAACAGGATGTCCTGCAATGCGTCCAGTTTTTTGGCGACGCGCCCGCCGCCGCGAACGTATTCTTCATAATAGCGGAAATAGCCCAGCAGGGTCGCCATAACCTCGGCGACGGCAAAAACGATTCCCTCAAAACCTTCCTTGAATCCTCCACGCAAGAAATAAACCCGCAACCCATTCCGAAAGCTGGAGTAAAACGCCTTCCAGCCCAGCGACGTTTTTGCGGAAATGCACGCACTCAAACGTTCGGCGCGCCTTTCCGCTATTTCAAGGATGGTCGCAACGACTTCGGAAATCGTTTCATCGCCGTAATGAATCAATTCCGGCTGAAAAGGATATGCTTTTCGCGGAAGAGATTTCAGCTCCGCCAACTGTCCGCCGGCAAACAACAAGCGCGACGGCTCAAAATCGCTCCATGCCAGCGGATATTTGAATCGTTTTTTTAAAAACACCGTGGTCTGGGGCAACGGAAAAGCCACCGGCCCGGTAACGGGGACCCCCACCCTTTCCCGAATCGTTTTTTTCAATCGCCCGGTCACCACTTCATTCGATCGCAGAAGCAGAACCCAGGGATAGCTTGCATGGCGGACCCCCTCTTCCCACAAGTCGCGGGTGGCGCCGGAGTTATGAATGATCACCGACCCGCCCAACTCCCGGCAAATGACCGCCGCGGTTGCGTCGGCCCGGGGCAGGACAACCAGAATTTCCCCGACCCAGGCATTGATGGCAAGCAGGCAGGAACGCAATCGCCTGCCGCCGTCCTGGACGGCGATGACGGCGGTGAGTCCGATTTTGGCCTGGTGGTTCATGACCGCGGCAATTCCCGCGCCAGCAGATCGATTGTAAATCGGGCAAAATTGTCGTGCCCGGCAACATTGAAATGAAAATCGCCGGGGATAAAATTTTCAACCAATTCCTTTTCCTCCATATTCCCGAACTTCGCGGACAAGTCGATATACTTTATTTTTTCCCGGGTTAAAAAATCATCGAACTCTTTTAGCGGCAGGGGAGATTTAATTTTGTAATCGGTCAACCCCAAAAAATGAATGACGACAAGTTTCCCGCCGTTGTCCCGCACCTCATCTCTCAAGCGCAGGATCAATCGCCGAGTCAGTTCCCATCCCTCCGAATCAAAAAAGAACCTGTCATCAAAAATCGATGGCGTGTCTTTCTTGATTTCATCGAAATTCACGGTTTTCAGCCAGGCCGGGCGCGGCGCGGCGGCCGCGGATGCGGCTATGGCAGGGGCCGGCAAAAACCGGGAACGAAAATAGCCTTTGACTCTCTGCTCAAGTTTATTGTAATGGTCGCGGGTGAACTGATACAGGGCGAAATGATTCCACAACCACTTGTTGAAATTTCTTCGCATACGCACAAACTTTTCCCAGCCGGAATCCACCGGATATTCACCCAGCAAGGGATTCAGCTGACCGTTTTTCAGCTCACCCAGATTGTTTTCCACGTCGTTGCCCCAAAAAAATGCCAGCACCGTGAGATCGGGTTTGTAGCGCGCCGCCTTGAGATGGAACATTTGCAATTCCTGGAAAGTGCCTTTTCCGCGCACGCCGAAGTTTAGGACCTCCACCGGACGGCCCAGCCGGCGGGGCAGGCGTTCTTCCCAAAGATCATGAAATTTTTTCCCCGGTTCAATCTCTTCCGCGGCGGCAAAGGAATCCCCCAGCACCGCGATTCGTAATTTTCCGGGAACCCTGTCGACGGGATAATCCTTGTCCACCAACCCGTCGGAGTTGACCTTTATATATTTGTCGATATCCTTGTGAAGTTGGCCTTCCGTGTTGGGACAATAGACATCTCCCAGAACCGTGTCATAACAAAGAACACGGGTGGCCGGAAAATCGCCGAACGTGTTCAAGAGGATTTCCAACACGATCAAAAACAAACCGGTCGCCAGCAGACTGAAAGCGATTTTTTTTCTCAAACTCATGCGCCATTCCCATACACTGAACGTCCCCAGGCCAGGAGAGCTTTGCATAACCCGAGATTCTTCGCCACCCCCGGTGTCATCGCGAGCCGCCACCGGCGGCGTGGCGATCCAGAAAGCCTGGATTGCTTCGTCGGCTGAGCCGACTCGCAATGACGGTCAAACAAAGACGCTTATGCAAAAGTCTCCCCGGCGGGGAGCGTATCGTTTAGCGCTCATTATATTTCATTCTTTCGTTAAATGGCAAAACCTGAATAGCGCGGCAACGAATGGCGGCAAACGGGCCAAAATCCGCTTACGAAATTTTTGGGGAACCGCTACAATGTTGCCACCGAACGACCCAGAGGAGATTCAAGGAACGTGAAAATCGGCGTGGACGCAAGGGAACTGGAGTTCAACCCTCATGGGGTCGGCCGTGTGCTACGCAACATTTTGAAAGCCTGGAGCGAAAATCCTCTAAACCATCGGTTTGTTCTTTATTTCAAAAACGCCCTGCCGGAAATCGATCTTCTGGACTCGCCCGCTTTTGAGAAAAAACTGGTTTCGCTACCCGCCTGGCTCAACCGGGACCGCATCTGGGAGCAAATTTGTATTCCCCGATGTATCGACAAGGACCGCATCGATGTTTTCTTTTCCCCATCTTACACCATTCCCCTGAAAACCCGGTGTCCCACCGCGGTCATTCTCCACGACATCTCTTATCAGACCCACCCCGAATGGTTTTCTTTTCGGCAAGGCTTGTTTTATCGCGGGCTGACCCGGTGGAGCGTGCGCCGGGCCGCGAAAATCATCTGCTGTTCCAACTTCACCAGGCGGGAAGTCTTGACCCAGTACGGGAAAAACCTGGAAAACAAGATTTCCACCATCTACTGGGCGCCGCAGGAGCATTTTCAGTTTAGCGATAAAGACGCCCGTAAAAACCTGCTCGCTGACAAATATCAAATCACCCAACCCTTTTTCCTGTTCGTCGGCGCTCCCTTCAAAAGAAGAAACGTTCCCTTGCTCAGACAATCCTTCAAAAGAGTTTTGAAAAAACACCCGGACCACTTACTGGTTCTGATCGGCGCGAAGACGGTGCAAACCGGTAAATTGAATGCGCAAGACAGGGTGCGCTCGTTCGACTACATGAACGACGAAGACCTGGCGGCATTTTATCAGGAGGCCTCCTGCCTGGTTTACCCCAGTATTTACGAGGGATTCGGCCTGCCGGTCATCGAGGCGATGGCCTGCGGCGTTCCGGTTATCATACCCAACTCGCAAGCGGTGGCGGAGGTTGCCGCCGGAGCGGCCATGATTGTCGATCCTTTAAATGAGGCAAACCTGGCGGAGGCCATGAGCGCGGTTGTCGAAAATCAAAACCTGCGGCGGGAACTGATCGAAAAAGGATCGGCAAGAGTCCAAAAACTGAGCTGGCAGGAAACGGCTTCTACAATTCTGAACTTGCTCGCAGAAGCCGGCACGCACGCCGGTTCTTGAGAAAAAACAGAGAGTTCAGAATTTTTTTTGGTAACCTCCCCATTTCTCATTGCCAAAATTTAAACCGAAATTTTTATTACAACCACCGTTGTTGTGCTATCATATAAGATACGGGTTTTAGGCCGAGACAAGGCGCAATAACAAAGTGATTTCACATCCTTTCGATTGCCGAACAAGTCTCATGTCGAATCTTCCTCGGACCTGAACAAGTCTGCAAGGGGCTTTAGAATATCAAAATTCGGAATGGAGAAATAGAGGCCATCATATGCAAAAGAAAAAGTACATATGGCGCGTGGCTCCCCTTCTCGCGGGTCTTGGTATTTTTGCGCTCAGCGCTTCCCTTAGTTATATCCTGGCCACGGAGGAACGCGATTACGTTAAAACGCACATCGAACTAAAAGCCGAAAACGTAAGAACTGAAATGGAGGAACATATCGAATTCCAAGCCCTGGCCTTGGAGCGCATGGCCAGGCGATGGGAAGCCGACGGCAAACTACGGCAGGAAAGATGGAGATCGGACGCGAAGCTCTACGTCAAGCAGAGTCCCCTCTATCAAGCCATCGAATGGGTGGACCCCTCGTTCCACGTCCGATGGATTGCACCTTTGGAGGGCAATGAAAAAGCCCTGGGCCTCAACCTGTTGTCCGAGGAGCGGCGGCGGGTCGCCCTGGAAAGAGCCCGGGATACACGCGAAATAACGGCTACCCACGCAATCGACCTGGCGCAGGGGGGGAAAGGTTTTCGAATTTATGTTCCCATTTTCCAAAACGGCGAATTCGGCGGATTTACTTCCGGCGTTTTTCGAATCGATAAATTGCTGGAACACATTCTTAAGGAAAAATTCGCCGAGGGAATTTCCCTCACAATATTTGACAATAACGAGGAAATTTACAACAAAGGCGATGCCGGTCTGGGCGATCTATGGGACGACACCGAAACCAACGTAACTTTTAACAACATAACCTGGCACCTGAAAACCCGGCCTCTACCGGAATATCTTGCCGATAAAAAATCCTATGCCTCCGAAGCGATACTGGTCGCCGGGGTTCTCCTGGCTTTCCTTCTGGCGTGGACGATTCATGTTTCCCAAAAGGCGCGGGAGCGCGCAAGGGAAATCGACAAATACAACCTGGCGCTGGAGGAAGAGATCCGCGAACGCATACGGATGGAGGAAGAGCAAAGGGGAGCCCGCAACTTGCTGGACGCTATCAACAAGGCCCAATCGCAATACATCGCCCATACCGATTCCCATACTTTGTTTGATGGACTCTTGACGCATCTGCTGGGGTTGAGCCAAAGCAAATACGGCTTTATCGGCAAAATCCTCCAGACCCCGGAGGGCGAATCTTATCTTAAAATCCATGCCATCACAGACATTGCCTGGAATGAAGAAACGCGGGAACTCTATGAGAAACTTAAAAATGAGGGGATGGAGTTTCACAATCTGAAAACGCTTTTCGGCGCGGTCATCACTTCCGAAGAGCCGGTGATTGCCAACAACCCGTCCACCGACCCCCGGCGCGGCGGCCTGCCCAAGGGGCATCCACCACTGGACTCATTTCTGGGAATACCCCTCAAGGTGGGAGGGCAAACTATCGGGATGGCGGGAATCGCCAACCGCCCCGGCGGGTACAATGAAAACCTGTTGCAATATATCCAACCCCTCATCAACACATGCGCTCAAATCATAGAAGCGTACTGGAATGAACAAAAATACAAACGGGCCAAGGAAGACCTGCACAAGGCGCACGATCAACTGGAACGCCGCGTGGAAGAAAGAACCGAACAACTGATAAAAGCCAATGAGATTCTGCAAAAAACCCTCGACGCGCGCGAGGAGATGGAAGAAAAAATCCGAAGCTTGTCAAAATTCCCAGCCGAAAATCCCAATCCGGTAATGCGGGCAACAAACATGGGAGCCTTGCTGTACGCCAATGAAGTCTGCTTCAACATTTTCGGGAAAGATTTTTTAAAAATCGGGGAACCCCTTCCCGACCTTTTTCTAAAACCGGTTGTAAAATCGTTCGCCGCCAACGCCACCGAATGCACCGAGATTGAGTTTAATAACCGGGTTTTCTTATTTACTATCCGGCCCGTACCCGAATTAAATTACGTTAATTTCTACGGCACCGATATCACCGATCTCAAACGGGCGAAGGAAAAACTGCAACGCACGCACACGTTTCTCCAATTGGACAGAGCTATCGCAGAAGCCGCGGGCGAAGCCCAGACTTTCGAGGAAATCGTTAAAATTCGTCTCGACAAAGTCTGCGAGTTCACCGGCTGGCCCATCGGCCATGTCTATCTTTGCCAAAACGATCCTGAAAAAATAGCGGTCCCCGCGCCGATCTGGCATTTCGACGATCCCGAACGATTTAAATCCTTCAAGAAAATATCGGAGACCACCCGTTTCTTGCCTGGGGAAGGCCTGCCGGGCCAGGTTCTGGCCAGCGGCAAACCTTTGTGGATCAAGAATGTCACTCAGGATTTGAAGTTTCCAAGGGCCAAGGCGATAAAGCATATTGGCATCATGGCCGCTTTTGGTTTTCCGGTATTGAAAGGCAAGGAAGTGATCGCCGTACTGGAATTTTTTTCCGAGGAAATTTTGGAACCGGATGAGGCCCTGTTGGCGGCCCTGGCTCACATCGGCGTTCAACTGGGCCGGGTCATTGAACGCACACAGGCGGAAGAGAAAGAACAGCAAATCAACCAGAAACTGAGCCAAAGCAACAAGGAGCTGAGCCAAAGCAACGTGAGTTTGACCAAGGCGCTGGAGGAGTTGCGCATGACCCAATCGATACTGGTGCGAAGCGAAAAACTCGCCACTGTCGGCCTGCTGTCCGCCGGCGTCGCCCACGAAGTGCTCAACCCGCTCAACATCGTCAGCACCATCGTCCAGTTGGAGCAACTCAACAGTGACTTGCCGAAAGAAACCCGGGAACACCTGGATGAAATCAAGGTTCAAGTCAAACGGGCCACCAAAATTTTAAACAATATCCGAATGTTCTCCCACAAAAAAACAACCGAAATCACCCCGGTAAAGATTAACGAATTTCTGGACAACACCACCGCCCTGGTCGAACACGACTTCAATCTGGACAATATTATCATCAGCAAGGATTACGGCGACAATTTGCCCGTTATTCATACGGACGAGGATTTGCTGGCGACGGTCATTCTGAATCTGCTCAACAATGCCCGGGACGCAATACACGAGCAGGAAGAGAAACTCATCACCATAAAAACCCGAACCCTGGCCAGCGGAATAGAAATCACGATCTCGGACACGGGGCCCGGGATTCCGCCAGATAACATTGGTAAAATATTCGATCCGTTTTTCACCACCAAGGACCCCGGGAAAGGAACGGGCCTGGGCCTTTGGATGGCCTATTCCAGCCTGGCCATGCACGGCGGGGATATCAAAGCGGAAAGCGAGGAGGGAAAGGGCGCCCGATTCATCATCTCCCTGCCGCTGGAAAGCACGGCGCCGAAAAAGAAGAAAGATCCACTGGAAAGCATGGTGGCCGGCAAGAAATGTTCATGACTCCTGGAGGGCACGGGCCAAACCCTATTGAATGACATGAAGAAAAAACCGCTTCACATATTGATCACCGATGATGACGAGGATGATTTCGTGTTTGTTTCGGATTTGTTGCGCGACGCCCTCGGCACAAAGGTTAAGATCATCGACCATGCGGCATCCTACGCGGCCGCCATCGAGATTCTGGGCCACAATTCCTACGATGTGGCCCTGGTGGACTACCGGCTGGACGAAGCAAACGGCATTGCGCTTTTGCGCGAGATCAGAAGCAAGGGCGACAAGACGCCCGTCATTTTCCTTACCGGACAAGGCGACCAGGAGGTGGCGGTGGAGGCCATGAAGTCCGGCGCAACGGATTACCTGGACAAGGCCAAACTGTCGGAAGATGCGCTGGCGCAGTCCATTCGCTATGCCGTGGAGCTTCATGCCAAGGAACAGGAACTGGAAAAAGCTCAGTCCGTATTGCTAAGGAATGAAAAGCTCACCTCCATTGGTACGCTGTGCGCGGGTGTGGCTCACGAAATACTCAATCCCTTGAATATCATCGGCACCATCATTCAGTTGGAACGGCTCAATGGCCTGCCGGAGTCCACCATGGAGAACCTCAACAAAATGCTTGGCCAAGTTAAGCGGGCCACGAAAATCACGAACAACCTGAGAATGTTTGCCCATCAGAAAAAAGACGAACTGGGCTTCGTGGACATTCACAAACTTTTTGACGAAAGCGCCACGCTGATTGAACACGACCTCAATCTGGACAATATTGTCATTAACAGGGTTTACGACGAAAATCTTCCCAAAATTTACGCCGACGAGGATAAGCTGGCGCAGGTTTTTCTAAACTTGCTGAACAATGCAAGAGACGCCATGGAAAACAGAACGCAAAACACCATAACCATTCAAACCAAGGCCATGAAACACTGCGTGGAAATCCGCTTTTCCGACAACGGCCCCGGCATTGCCCCGGATATAGTCAACAAGATTTTTGACCCTTTCTTCACCACCAAGAAACCGGGAAAGGGAACGGGCCTGGGCCTTTCGCTGATTCATTCCATCATCGAAAACCGCGGCGGAACCATCCACGTAAAAAGCAAAATGGGCAAGGGAACCACATTCATTATTAAAATTCCGGTCGAAATCCCTGCAAACGAAAAACATGCGCAAGAACAACCACGTCAAACAATGATTCACTAAAAAAGGGGAACAACAACATGCCGAGGAAAACCAAAATATTAATTGTCGATGACGAGTACATGTTCTGCAAATCCTTGAAAGCTTTCCTTGAAAAACATGGCTACCAGGTATCGTTCACCACTAACGGAGAGCAGGCGCTTGATTTGATCAAGGAGGAACCGCCGGACCTGATGACGCTCGATATTCGAATGCCTGGTCTCAATGGCTATGAGGTTCTTCAGAAAGCCAAATGGATCAGCGAGACAATGAAAATCATCGTCATCAGCGCCATAGACGTTCCGAACATGGTTGATTCGCTGAAACGCCAGGGAGCGCACGAGGTTTTGAACAAACCCGCCGACCTGGAGCAACTTCTGGAATCCATTCGCGAATTAACGACGGGAAAAAAGGCGTCATAATTTCCTTACGATGAACGCCATGAAGCCACCCGGAACATATTTTCACTCCGCAAGGATTCTGGTCGTCGATGACGAGTCGGTTGCGTCCGGAATGATCAAGCAGTATCTCGAAAAATTCAACTATACGGTTGAAACCGCTTCCGACGGCGTTGAAGCTCTCTCCAAAATCGAGAAATTCCAGCCCAACTGTGTTCTCATGGACATCCGGATGCCCAATTTGAACGGTCTTGACGCCTTGAAGAAAATCAAATTGCGCCAGCCCAAAATGGAAATCATCATGACCACGGTCATGGACGATGTCAAAATGGCCGAGGAATGTATGAGAAGAGGCGCATTCGGGTATGTTCCCAAACCGCTGGACATGGATTACCTGGTCAAGCAAATCGAGGCCGCCCTCGAAGCAAGAAATGCAAAGGTGGACAGGGAATCCTGGGACAAGATGAAGTCTTTGCTGGATGACAGCAACAAGACCGACTTAAGGACCCTTATACTGCAGGAGGAACTGTTCAACACGCTCAAGCTCAGTTTCGACGTTATCCATTACACGGACCCCGATTTCGCTCTTCACAGTAAAAACGTCGCCTGGCTGGCGCGGGAAATCGGCGAAGAAATGGGGTTTTCTCATTTGTTGAGCGCCATTGAAATCGCCGCCTTGTTCCACGATATCGGCAAGCAGAGTTTTCCGAAACGATTGAGAGTCACGCCCTTTGTCAATTTGTCCCCCGCCGAGCAAACGGTTTTTTCCCGGTTTCCGATCCATGGACAGGATATGTTGCAATCGCATTTTTCTCTGGAGGGCGTGGGAATCATTATCAGATATCAATGCGAGAACTGGGACGGCAGTGGATTTCCGGACGGGTTACAAAAAAAGGATATCCCCCTCCCCTCCCGAATCATCGCCGTCGCCAACGCTTTTGACGAAATGCTGGGCAACAGCAACTACCGAAACATCGAAATCGATGGAGTCACCTGGGATTGCGACCAGGCCATCAAAAAAATAAAAACGGATTTTAAAAACAAGCTAGACCTTTCCGTGGTCGATGCCCTGCTCCAACTCCTCAAGAGGCACCAAACCGTCCCCCGGTCGGAAACGGTCATCACTGTCGATGAATTAAAAAACGGAATGATCTTGTCAAGAGAACTGACGACCGAAAGCGGCAGGATCATCTTTCTGCGAGACACGCCGCTACGTCGTAACAGGATAAAGCTAGTAAAGGAATTCGCCCAAATCGACCCCATCGCCTCGATCCATGTGTACCGAAACGATTAGCGGTCACAGAGCGGTTATCTGGACCGGGCCTTTTGCCACTCGCCCCAAGCCACGATACACAACCCCAGCAGAATGATCCACGTGGGTTTGAGAACGTCTTCCGGTTTCTGGAAAAACAGAATCAGCATGAACGCCACGCCGCACATGGTGATCATCAGCCCGGTGTAGATATTGCTCAATCCGGACGCAAACCGGTCCGGGTTCTTCAACTCCCTTCTGACTTCCGGTTTCAACTCAACCTTCCACATGGTCCCTCCCGGGAGGAGATGCGTGAATCATCCGCAAACGAACGTTTTATTTTTTTTCGAGAACTTCGTTAAGACTTCCTGATCGAAAACCCGCGACATCGAGAGCGACGTATTTGAAACCGATGGCCTTGAACTTTTCGTAAACGGAGTCCGCGCAATCGTTTTCGAAAAATGCGGGGATTTCTTTCTTCAACAGCTCGATGCGGGCGATGTCCCCATGGTGCCGGACCCGCACCTGGGAAAAGCCGAGGGCGACCAAGAAGTCTTCCGCCTGTTCGATCATCGACAATTTTTCCGGAGTAATGGGTTGGCCGTAGGGCACCCGCGACGACAAGCAGGCCGCCGCCGGTTTATCCCAGACGGTCAGGCCCAGTTCGCGGGACAAGGCGCGCACATCCTGCTTGCCGAATCCGGCGTCGCGCAGGGGACTGGAAACGCCGGCTTCCGCCGCCGCCAGAATGCCCGGACGGCGGTCCGTCATGTCATCGGCATTGATGCCGTTGACAATGTGCGGCAAGTTTCGTTCCCCGGCGATGGCGCACAACCGGGCGTACAATTCGGATTTGCAATGATAGCAACGGTTGACGGGATTTGCGCGGTAATCGGCGGATTCCATTTCGGCGGTTTCAATGACCAGGTGTTCGACGCCGAATTTCCCGGCCAGTTGTTTTGCCGCGTTCAATTCCCTGGCGGGCAGGCTCTCCGAGCGGGCAGTAACCGCCACCACGCGGCGCCCCAAAACCGCATGAGCCATCGCAAGGAGCAGGGCGCTGTCCACGCCTCCGGAAAAGGCCACAACCACGCCCTTCAGGCCGCGGAGAAGAGACTCCAGGCGCTTGCGCTTTTCAACCAGCATGTTGCGGATTACCCCCCGATAGCGTGCATCGCCCGTCTGGGTTGTTCAAAGCCGTCCAGATTAATTTTGTGTCCGGGTTCCTTGACCTGCACTGCACGGCGAATGGTGTCGGAAATTTCCGCGTCGCCGGCGCCGGAGCGGATTAACGTTTTCAGGTCATGCTCGTTGGTGGAGAACAGGCAGGTACGCAGTTTACCGTCGGCGGTCAGGCGGATGCGGTTGCAATGATCGCAAAATGGATTGCTGACGGCGGTGATAATGCCGATCTTGCCTTTGCCGTCGGCAAAACGATATTCGCTGGCCGGGCCGATTTCCAGGGAATTTTCGATGGGAGCCAGCTCGTATTTTTCCCGGATCATGTCGATAATTTCCGCGCCGAAAAGGACCTTTTCCCGTTCCCAGGCCCGGTCGGCATCCAGGGGCATGAATTCTATGAAACGAATCTCAAAGCCCTCCGACCGCCCAAGTTCGACAAGCTTCATGATCTCGCTTTCGGAGAAATTGCGAATCGCCACGGCGTTGATCTTGATTGAGTCGAATCCGACGCGGGCCGCCTCGGCGAGCCCCGCCATCACCTCGTTGAGGCAATCTCTGCGGTTTACGTGTTTGAATTTTTCCGGGTCCAGGGCATCGAGGCTGATGTTCAGCCGCCGCAGTCCGGCATCCAGCAGAGCGCGGGCGTGTTCTTTAAGGAAAAAGGCGTTGGTGGTCATGGCGACATCGTCTATTCCCTCCACGCCGCAGATCATGCGGATCAAATTCGGCAGGTCTCTCCGCATGAGGGGTTCGCCGCCAGTCAGCCGGATACGATGGATCCCCATTCCGGCGACGACGCGGACCACGCGGGCCAACTCCTCGAACGTCAGCAGATTGCCGCGGTCCATGAATTCCACGTTATCCGCGGGCATACAGTAAGTGCAACGGAAATTACATCGGTCGGTCACGGAAATCCGCATGTTGATGATGGTTCTTCCCATCGCGTCCATCAACACGGGTCTTTCGGGTGTTTTCGATTCCGTCAAATCGCTCATGTCAAGCTCCTGTTACGGCAGGTTCGGGGGCGCGCTACCTCGTCGGCCATCCCCTCCGATCGCGCCATTGGCTTCGCCGGGCAATCGGCTCGTCAACCGGCATGTTTAAATTATAGCCTTTCCGGCGGAATTATCTACAAGAATAGTGGAAACTGCCGCTTGCGGCGATTTTTTCAGTGGTCCGCCGTATTCCGTTCACCTGTTTTCTATTTGGTAATATTTTGAAATGTTGTTAATATTTAAGTGAGGCTGGCTCGAAAGGATAATTTAGAAGAAAGCTGGCAACGGAGGCGGTTTTTCCGCATCTAAACCCCGAAAGGTTTTTTAATTATGATCGTCGAAGAACAGTTTTCCAAAAAATTCGAGGAAACCGCGGCCAATCCCCAACACCGGGGAGCGTGGTATCAGGAAGATGCCGCCGAAAAGGGCATGGCCCTGGTTCAGGCCAAATATAAGGACAGCAAACTTTACTGGCTGGTGGATATCCAGGAAGACAGGATTTACAGTGCGCGATTTTTTGCCTATGGCGGCAAGGTGTCGCTGGCCATCGGGGAGACCCTGTGCTCAATGGTCGAGGGGCTGACTCTCCAGGAAGCCTGTTCGCTACTTGCCGAGGACGTGGAGCGGCGGCTCCGCGACGACCCGGAAGTCCCCTCGGTTCCGCAATCCAAAATCCAGGCCTTTGAGAGCATCGAAGCCCTGCTGAAAATCGTCGAGAGCGAATATCCCGCGGCCAAGGCCGTGGCCCAGGCCGGCGGCGCCGTCAAGGAAAACCAGGGCGCCCCCTCATTCGCCGAATTGTCGATGGCCGAGCAAGCATGGCTTGGCTTGAGCAAGGAGGAGCAAATCGAGCAGGTCGATCTGGTTCTGGACGAAAAAATCCGCCAAGCCTTGATAAATGACGGAGGCAACGTGGAAGTCGTCAACGTTATCGACGGTAAAAAAATCATCATTCAGTACCAGGGAGCCTGTGGAAACTGCGGCTCCTCCATCGGCGCAACGCTCTCTTTTATCGAACAAACCCTACGCAACGACATCTACAAGGATTTGGTCGTTATCCCAAACGGGTACATCTAAACTTCCCGTATTGACGGGAGACAAGGAAAAAATGAAACCGGCAAGCGCAACAAACGTCTCGGACGTTTTAGAAAAAAACGAATACAAGTTCGGCTTCACCACGAACGTGGAGGCCGACACCTTTGCCAAGGGCTTGAACGAGGATATCATCCGCGCCTTGTCCAGGAAGAAAAAGGAGCCCGAATTCATGCTGGATTTCCGGCTCAAGGCCTACCGCAAATGGCTGACCATGAAGGAACCGAAATGGCCGAACGTTCACTATCCGCGAATCGACTACCAGAACATATCGTATTATTCGGCGCCCAAGCCCAAGAAAAAACTGGCGAGCCTGGATGAGGTGGACCCGGAGATCCTGCAAACTTTCGAAAAACTGGGCATCACCCTGGAAGAGCAAAAACGTCTCTCCAACGTGGCGGTGGACGCGGTTTTCGACAGTGTGAGCGTCGCCACAACGCACAAGAAAAAACTTCTGGAACAGGGGATCATCTTTTGCTCCTTTTCCGAGGCCTTGCAGGAATACCCCGAACTGGTCGAGGAATATATCGGCTCGGTGGTGCCGACCGGGGACAATTTTTACGCCGCCCTGAACAGCGCCGTCTTTACCGACGGGTCTTTCGTTTACATTCCGCCGGACACGCGCTGTCCGCTGGAGTTGTCCACCTATTTCCGCATCAATACCGAGGAGACCGGCCAATTTGAAAGAACGCTGATTATCTGTTCGGAGAACAGCTACGTTTCCTATCTGGAAGGGTGCACCGCCCCGCAGTTCGACACCAATCAACTGCACGCCGCGGTGGTGGAACTGATCACCCACGATAACGCCGAGATCAAGTACAGCACCGTGCAAAACTGGTACGCCGGCGATCCGGAAACGGGCAAGGGCGGGATTTATAATTTCGTCACCAAGCGCGGCAAATGCCAGGGGAAAAATTCCAAGATTTCCTGGACGCAGGTGGAAACCGGCTCGGCCATCACCTGGAAATATCCCAGTTGCATCCTGCAAGGGGACAATTCGGTCGGCGAATTTTATTCCGTCGCCCTGACCAACGGCTACATGCAGGCCGACACCGGGACCAAGATGATCCATCTCGGCAACAACACCCGCTCCAGCATCATTTCCAAGGGCATATCGGCCGACCATTCCAGCAACAGCTACCGCGGCCTGGTGAAGGTCGGTAAAAACGCCGTCGGCGCCCGCAATTATACGCAGTGCGACAGCATGTTGGTGGGCGACCAATGTAGCGCCCACACCTTCCCCTATATCGAAACGGCCAACAGCGCCGTCCAGTTGGAACACGAAGCTTCCACCTCAAAGATCAGTGAAGACCAACTGTTCTATCTGGAACAGCGGGGAATCTCGCGGGAAAACGCCATCACGCTGGTCATCAATGGTTTCTGCAAGGAAGTTTTCAAGCAACTCCCCATGGAATTCGCCGTGGAAGCGCAAAAACTGCTGACCCTGAAACTTGAAAACAGCGTCGGCTAGCCAACCCTCGGACAACCGGAACACGGAGAAAAACCGGAGGATTCTTTTCTCGCGGCTCCGCAATTTTAATGCTTCATTTTAGAAAGAGGATTCATGCTGGAAATCAAGAATTTGCACGCGGGATTTGAAGGAACCGAAATCGTCAAGGGGATTTCCCTCTCCATAAGCGCCGGGGAAATTCACGCCATCATGGGGCCTAACGGCTCCGGTAAAAGCACCTTGGCCAAGGTCCTTGCCGGCCATCCCTCCCACACGGCCACCCAGGGCGAGATCACCTACAACGGAAAAAACCTGTTCGACCTGAGCGCCGAGCAACGGGCGCTTGAAGGAATTTTTCTCGGCTTCCAGTACCCGGTGGAAATTCCCGGCGTGAACAACGCCGAGTTTCTTCGCATGGCCTATAACGCCAAGCGGGTTCATCAGGGCCTGGAAGAAGTGGACCCTCTCGATTTCGACGAAATTCTCGACGAGAAAATGCAACTGGTCGAAATGGACCCGAAATACAAGGACCGCTTTCTCAACGACGGTTTTTCCGGCGGCGAAAAAAAGAAGAATGAAATTCTGCAAATGGCGGTTCTCGAGCCCCAGCTGGCGGTTTTGGATGAAACCGACTCCGGTCTGGACATCGACGCCCTGAGAATCGTCGCCAGGGGCGTCAACACGTTATTCAACAAGGACAAGGCACTGCTGGTCATCACGCATTACCAGCGGCTACTGGAATATATTCAGCCGCATTTTGTGCACGTTCTGAGCCACGGGAAAATTGTTGAAACCGGCGGCAAGGAATTGGCCCACGATCTGGAAAAACGCGGCTACGACCAATACGTCATCACCAACTGAGGAGCGCCATGCCCGGTTCAGTCGCCGAAATAACCGCCGAATCCGCGGTGCTGGAAAATCATAAAAAGTTTCTGCGGGAAACCTCCCCTTCTCCGCGCCTGCTGGCCTTGAACGAATCCGGCATCAGGCGATTCGAGCGGGTCGGGTTTCCTCACCGGAAACATGAGATGTTTACGTTTCTGAGCACCGGGGAGCTGGCGGCCACTCTTTTTGAGTACCGTTCGGGGAACGGGGCCTCCAGGGACTCCGTCGCAAGACACGTTTACAAGGAGTGCGAAAAGAGCTTCATCGTTCTGGTGGACGGTCGATACCAGCCCGACCTTTCGGACACTTCCGCCCTGTCTTCCGCCTTCAACATCCTGAGTGTTGAAGATGCCCTGGCGGCGGATTCCGACATCGAAAATTATTTAAAGGAAAGTATCGACGAGGAAAACGACGCCTTCGCCGCGATCAACAGCGCTTTTTTCAGCCAATGCCCGGTTATTCGCATCGGGGCCAATGCGCGTTTTGCCGTTCCGCTACAGATTCTACATCTATCCACGGGCTCGGCATCCGATCCGGTGATGACCGCTCCCCGACTGCTGTTTCACGCGGCCCCTCTGGCGGAAGTCAAGCTGATCGTCAAGTACGCCGGTTTGCAGGGCAATTATTTCGTCAACAGCGTACAGGATTTTATTTTGGAGCAAGGCGCTTGTCTCACCTTCACGCAGGTGCAGGAGGATGCCGGGAGCGCCCGGCATTTTTCCAAGAACCGGGTCGTCCTGCGCCGCGACAGCCGGTTCACGGCTTCCAACGCTTCTTCCGGCAGTAAGCTGACGCGCCATCATTACGACGTGCATTTGAATGAAAGCGGCGCGGAACTGCGCCTGAACGGACTGAGTGTTTTGCAGGGCGAGGAACAGGTGCATAATTACATCAAGGTGGTGCACGCGGCCCCCCAGTGCACGAGCAACCAGGTCTTCAAAAACGTTGTCAACGACAAAAGCCGCTCGAGCGTGGACGGCACCGTCATCGTCGAAAAAGACTCGCAGTTGACCGTTTCCGACCAGTTGATCAACAATCTGGTATTGAGCGACGATGCCCGCGCCGACAGCAAACCCAATTTGATGATTTACGCCGACGACGTCAAATGCACCCACGGCAACACCGTTGGCCAGGTGGATGAGGAGCAGTTGTTTTATTTGAAAACCCGCGGCCTGTCCCAGGAAATCGCCCAGACTCTGCTGACCAAAAGTTTTGCCGCAAGTCTTGTGGAGACCATTGAGTTTCCATCGGTAAGAAACGACCTCGAAAACACCCTCCTGAAAAAACTGGAGGTAAACCATGCCTGATTCCAACACGCTTTTGGAAAACAAATTCGACGTGGATAAGGTTCGTGGGGATTTTCCCGTGCTATCCAGGACCATCCACGGCAAACCCCTGGTGTACCTGGATAACGGGGCGACGACGCAAAAACCCTGGAGAGTGATCAACCGCATCCATCGCTTCGAGTCCGAGGAATACGGCACGGTGCGGCGCGGCGCCTACAAGCTGTGCGAGGATTCCACGCGGCTCTACGAGGAGACCCGTAGCAAAGTGGCCGGTCTGCTGGGCGCCGCCGATAAAAACGAAATCATTTTCACCAGCGGAACCACCCAGGCGATCAACCTCGTCGCCTACAGCTTCGGACGCAAATTCATTCAAGCCGGGGACGAGATCATCATTTCCACCATCGAACACCACGCCAACATCGTGCCCTGGCAGGTGTTGTGCGAGGAAAGGGGCGCGAGGCTGAGAGTCATTCCCGTCAACGACGACGGCGAACTCATCCTGGAGGAGTACGAAAAATTATTGAGCGAGAAAACCCGGCTGGTGGCGGTGACTCATGTCTCCAACGCCCTGGGAACCATCAACCCGGTCAAGGAGATCACGGCCAAGGCCCGGGCGGCGGGCGCCAGGGTTTTGATTGACGGCGCACAAAGCGCTCCGCATTTGAAAATAAACGTAGCGGACCTGGACTGCGATTTTTACACGTTCTCCGGCCATAAAATGTACGGTCCCAGCGGCGTCGGCGGGCTGTATGCCCGGATGGAACTTTTGGAGGCCATGCCGCCCTACGTCACTGGCGGCGACATGATCCTGCAAGTGAAGCTGGAAAAAACCACCTACGCCAAGCCGCCGGCGAAATTCGAGGCCGGCACCCCACCCATCACCCAGGTCATCGGACTGGGGGAAGCTATTGATTATATTCAGGGCATCGGTTTGGACACGATTTGCGAATACGAACAAACCTTGCTCGATTACGGCACCCGACTGCTTCAGGACATCCCCGGCCTGCGTATCATCGGCGCCGCCCGGCACAAGGCCGCCATCATTTCATTCATCCATGACGCCATCCATCCCCATGACATTGTAACCCTGCTCGACCAGGACGGAATCGAACTGCGAGGCGGACACCATTGCGCGCAACCGACCATGACGCGGTTCGGCGTCCCGGCCACCGCCCGGGCCTCCATGTCGTTTTACAACAAACCCGCGGAACTGGATGCCCTGGCAACCAGCCTGCGCAAGGCGGTCAAGCTTTTCTCCGGGTAGCCCCTTGATATTTTTCGATTTTTCCTGATTCAATCCCATTCTTTATTCCTAAACAGATAGCCGCCTAAAACTTTTCACCTTGATAACCATAGATTAAAATTTTAAGATTGCTTAAGGGGTAATTATACCGCCTAAGTTGCAAACATGGACCATGGATACCCTTACTCCCCGACAAAGAAGTGAGAGGATGAGTCGTATCCGAGCGAAAGACACCAAACCAGAAATTGTCGTACGCCGAATGACTCACGGTTTGGGTTTTCGATTTCGTTTGCATTCAAGAAAGCTTCCCGGATGCCCAGACTTGGTGTTTTCGAGGCGAAGAAAGGTTATATTTGTTCATGGTTGTTTTTGGCATCGCCATAAAAAATGTTGCAACGACCGTCCCCCCAAAACCAAGTTGGACTTTTGGTTGCCCAAGCTCAATGGGAACAGGAAAAGAGACGTTAAAAATCAAATCCAGTTAAGAAAAATGGGGTGGGATTTCCTGATTATTTGGGAATGTGAATTGAAGAACAAGGAGAAGTTATCTAAGCGGATTGTGGACTATCTGGAGGATAAAAAATGAGATCGGTGGAACTCTTCACGGGAGGTGGCGGTTTGGCGATGGGTGTTTCCAAGGCTGGATTCCACCACGAAGCGGTTGTTGACTGGGATAAATATGCGTGCCATACCATTCGTGAAAATCAACTCCGGAATCTCAACCCATTAATTGATTGGCCTCTATATCAAACAGATATCGCCAAATTTGATTTCACAAGAATTGATGAGGATATTGATCTCTTGGCGGGGGGGCCTCCTTGCCAACCTTTCTCCCTGGGCGGCAAGCATCGTGGCCACACGGATGCTAGGAATCTTTTTCCCGAGGTCTTCCGAGCCGTTCGAGAACTAAAACCGAAGGCCATTCTTATTGAAAATGTCAAGGGTTTGTTACGGCAATCCTTCTCGGATTATTTTGAATATATCATCTTGCAGTTGACTTATCCGGAAATTGCTCGCAAGAAACACGAAAAATGGTTTCGCCATTTATCCCGCTTGGAACGCCATCATACGGGGGGTTTTAATCGAGGTCTTTCCTATCAAGTTGTTTTTCGCCTTTTAAAAGCCGCCGATTATGGGATTCCCCAGCGCCGTGAGAGGGTATTCATCGTGGGATTCAGATCCGATTTGGGCGTGAAATGGTCATTTCCCGAACCAACACACTCTCAAGATGCCTTGCTTTGGAATCAATGGACAACAATGGACTATTGGGAAAAACATGGTATCCCCAAAAAAGATCGCCCGAAGTTACCGGCAAGGATTAAATCTCGTGTAGACCGTTTAAGATCATCGCTTTTTAAACCTCCGGGAAAACCTTGGGTAACGGTAAGAGACGCTATTTCGGATTTGCCCAACCCCAAAAAATATTCAGACACAAAAATTCCGAATCATCGTTTTAATCCGGGAGCAAAAGTTTATAAAGGCCATACGGGTAGCCCGTTCGATGAACCCGCGAAAACCCTTAAAGCGGGAGATCATGGGGTCCCCGGCGGAGAAAATATGCTGGCTTATCCTAACGGCGAGGTCCGGTATTTTACCGTACGTGAATGTGCAAGACTGCAAACTTTTCCGGATAACTTTGTCTTTCAAGGTTCCTGGACCGAGACAATGCGGCAACTAGGTAACGCGGTTCCTGTCACCTTGGCGGAAGTAATCGCAACAAAAATACAAAAAAACCTCTTAAAACTAAAAAAGGAGCAACAATCCCTTTGAAAGAGGAAACGCCTTATAATCCATTAGACAAGAAAAATCTTGGCGTCAGCGTAGCCGATGCGTTGCTTTTGCAACCTATGACCCTGCTACCGCCAGAGAAGGCTTTTGTTGGCGCGGGAATATATGCGATTTATTATGTTGGCGACTATCCCGCATACCAGCCGATCACGGAGCGAAACAAAAACGAAAAATTCGAGGCTCCAATTTATGTCGGTAAAGCGGTTCCTCCTGGGGCAAGAAAAGGTGGATTTGGTTTGAACACTCCACCGGGAAATGTCCTTTTTAAACGCTTGTCGGAGCATGCCGATTCAATCGAGAACACAAAAAATTTAAAAATAAGCGACTTTTCTTGTCGTTATTTGGTCGTGGACGATATCTGGATCCCACTTGGCGAATCCCTTCTGATAGAAATGCTCTCGCCTCTTTGGAATAAAATGATCGATGGATTTGGAAATCATGACCCTGGCAAGGGAAGGCACAACCAGCAACGGTCCGCTTGGGATGTTTTACACCCCGGACGAAGTTGGGCAGAAAAACTCCAGCCAAACAATAAATCAGAAAGCGCTTTTTTAA
>JBHHYO010000031.1:0-29930 GCA_046757665.1 Nitrospinales bacterium | reverse complement strand
ATGGTATAAGCTTCATCACCGGGGCTCACTTTTTGAACAAGAAAAGTTCCAATTTCATGATTTTGTTTTTGAGTTTCCTGGATGGCCTGAACGATATCATCATAAGCGCCTAAAACTTGCAAATCCTTGATAATCACAAACTTACCATTAAATTTTTCCACAAGCTCCTCGTGATGTTCTATGAAATATTCAAATTCTTTTTCAAGCGGGTGATCCATTACACACCTCCCTCAAACCTCAGAAGAAATATGGTTCCTAATAGATTTAAAGTCAATGGGTTACTTGTATCGAATTATTGTAATCTGAACGGGATATTCGTCAAGTCAAAAATCAACTTTGATCTGCTTCGGGCGTTTGCCCGTCTCCGGTCTCCGTTTTTATCCCTTATATATAGCGCAAAGTGCAGGTATGCGCCGGCGGAAGCCCCGTCGATTTGCCGGGTTACATGGCCTGGAGGGGTAGGCAGGCTTTTCAGTCCGTCCGCCGGGCGGCGAAGTCAATGGGGTTGATCGGATCGGCGGGAAGTGGGAGAATCCGGCTATTCAGGCAAAGGTCCGGTCTCGATCGACAAAGTGGGGGTTTGCCAACCATCACCAGCGGGGGGAAAATTATGCGTACCATCATCGAGCCTTTTCGCATCAAAATGACGGAGCCGATTCCCATCACCACCCGGCAACAGCGGGAACGGTGGCTACGCCAGGCGCATTTCAATATTTTTAACCTGACCGCCGAGCAGATCACCATCGACCTGTTGACGGACAGCGGCACCGGCGCCATGTCGGAAAAGCAATGGGCGGCGATGATGATGGGCGACGAGAGTTATGCCGGCAGTCTGTCCTGGCAACGGTTCCGCGCCACGGTGGCGGAGCTGACCGGATTCAAGCACATCTTCCCCATTCATCAGGGTCGGGCGGGCGAGCGCATCCTGGCGCAAACCCGGATCAAGCCCGGCGACGTCATCCCCAACAACGGCCATTTCGACACCACCCGCGCCAACTTCGAATACGCCGGCGCCCGCGCCGTGGATTGCGTCATCGAGCAAAGCCTCGACATCACGCTGGATCATCCCTTCAAGGGCAACATGGATATCGAAAAACTGCGCCGCCTCATCGAGAGCGAGCGCCCGGAGAACATTCCCTTCGCCATGATGACGATCACCAACAATTCCTTCGGCGGCCAGCCGGTGTCGCTGGAAAACCTTCGCGCCACGAGGGAGTTGTTGCATGAATTCGGCATTCCCCTGATTCTCGACGCCGCCCGCTTTGCCGAGAATTCCTATTTCATTTCCATCCGCGAGGCGGGGCAGGCCGGGCGGCCGCTGGCCGATATCGCCCGCGACATCTTCGACTGCGCCGACGGCGCCGTCATGAGCGCCAAGAAGGACGGCCTCGTCAACATCGGCGGTTTTTTCGCCTGCAACGACGACCGCTGGGCCGAGGATTTCCGCAACCTGCTGATCCTCACCGAGGGGTTCCCCACTTACGGCGGCCTCGCCGGCAGGGACCTGGAGGCCATCGCCGTCGGCTTGCGGGAAGCTTTGGAAATGGATTACCAGGTTTACCGCCACGCCACGGTGGAATACATCGGCAAGCGTCTCATCAACATGGGCCTGCCCGTGCTCCGGCCGGTGGGCGGTCACGCCGTTTTTCTGGAGGCGGGACGGTTCCTCGAGCACATCCGGCCCTATCCCGGCATCAGCCTGGTCAACGAAATTTATCTGGACGGCGGCGTGCGCGCCGTCGAACTGGGAAGCGTCATGTTCGGCACAACCGATCCCGCAACAGGCCGCGAAACCCCGGCGCCTTTCGAGCTGGCGCGCCTGACCTTTCCCCGGCGGGTTTATACCCAGAGCCATTTCGACTACCTGATCGAGGTTCTGGAAACCGTCTGGAAAAACCGCCGCGCCGTTCCCGGATACCGGATCACCCGGCAACCGCCGTTCCTGCGCCATTTCACGGCCCGGTTCGCCCTGGACGACGCGGCGGACTGAAAATTATGGCGATGAAAAAACGTCTGACACGCGCCGGTTGTTTATTTTTAGTCTTGTTGTCTGGTTTGTTTGCGTTCGCCGCATCGGCCGCCGCCGCGGAGTCCGGATTCGAAAAGTACCGCCGAACCTTGCACGAGCAAATCGACCGGCAGAGAGACATCATCAAACAGCATCCCGACGACGCGGCGGCGTATTTCAAGCTGGGTCTGGCGCTGATGGGGCTTGGCCGCCACCGCGAGGAGATCGAGGCGTACCGGCAGGCCATCCGGTTGAAGGCGGATTTCGCCGCCGCCTACGCCAACCTGAGCATCGCCCACGACCGACTGCATGACGGCCGCGCCGCCATCCGCGCCGCCCTCAAGGCCCGGCAGTTGTACGGCGAAAAACGGGTCCACCGCAAAATCCGCGCCGCCCAGCGGCAACTGCGCTTCCTCTACGACAAATACGGCCTCCAACCCGAAGACTTTGAACCACCGCCCTGACCACTGCTTGAGGTTTGGCGCCTCCTGGAACAAAGCGCGTTACCTCTTCCGTGCATAAGCCGTGATCAGTCCGCTTTTTTTGCACAGGGAAGCCAGAATATCGAAAGGCAAGGCCAGAAGGTTGGTGGCCATGCAATGGATTTTCATATTGATGCCTCTTGAATAAAGCCAGCCTTGAAGGCTCCCCACGAAACCGAAGGACAGCATGTCGTGTCGCATGTTCATCATCGTAAAGCCGGCTTTTTCGATCATGGCTCCAAGGGTCTTGTCGGAAAACTGGCTGAAATGTTCGGGAACATACATGTGGTGCCAATATCGCGTGAACATCCGGGCTTCAAAGGAATCCCTGTTAAGAGTCCATGCGACGACATGGCCGTTTTGTTTTAAAATCCGGCGAGCTTCTTGCAAAGTTCTCAAGGGGTCTTGTATATGCTCCAGCGAACCCCAGAAACAGACCACGTCAAAAGACTCCGGCGCAAAGCCGATGTCGTAGAGTTGTCCTTTGTGAACATTCAGTTTTAAAATATTTTTGGGGTACTCAAGGCCGTAGAGGTCCGTGCCAACCGCCTCGTAGCCCTTGTCCCTTATGTAGGAAAGAAACCGGCCATTGCCGCAACCGACATCCAGCACCTTCCCACTGCGTACCGGAAGCCTGCGAAACAGGTTGTAGTAACCTTTTTCCAGCAAACTCATTTCCTGCGGCAGATGCTCTTCATTATCTTGATAATAAAGAGACAAGGATTCGTCATCCGGGACAACGTCGGAATAGACAAAACCGCAGGCTGAGCATCGGGAAACCGGGAAGAATTTTTTCGTCCTTTTTCTCAAGTTGTTGGCTTGAAACAACAGGACGGGGCGGTTGGCGCCGCACAAGAGGCAGTTGCTTTTTCTGACCGTTACCCTGGAATCATCCAGATCAATCTGTTGTTTGCCTGTTCCATTCAAAACGAACTTTTCCTTTCCCCCGGGCTCAAACCTCGCCGATCCACGAGCGCCAGTCCGCGCCGAGGACGCCCTTTTTTTTGTAACGCAACATGGCGTCCTTGCAGTTGCAGGCGCGCGCCTTCTCCGCCAGCCTCAGCCAGCAATCGCCGAGGATGCGGGGAAACTGTTTGACGGCCTGCTCGACCCGCGCGCCCTCGGCGGCGGTTTGCATTCCCTCGAACAAGGCGCCTTTTTCATAATCCCGCGGCGTCACGCCTTCGGCGAAGTTGGTCAGATAGCAGATCGGCGCGTAGCACATTTCCAGTTCGCGGGCGAGAAACGCTTCGGGCGCCAGGGTCATGCCGACCAGGTCGGCGCCGAGGATCCGGTATTTGCGGATTTCCGCCGGCGACTCCAGCCGCGGCCCCTCGGTGCAAACATACACTCCCTGTTGCCGATGCGGCAGGGCGGCGGCGTGTAGCGTCTCGTGGAGGATGCCTTGAATCTGCGGGCAAAACGGTTCGTTCTGGCGGATGAACCCGTGCCCCCGGCCCTTGAAAAACGTCGCCTCGCGCCGCCGCGTTTCGTCGATGATGTCGTGCGGCAGGACAAACTCGCCGGGACGGAAGGCCGGATTGATGATCCCCGGGCCCGACCACGAAACGATGCGCTGTACGCCGCATTCCTTCAAGGCATAAAGGTTCGCCCGGTAGTTGACGTAGGGCGCGGTGATGGAATAATCCGCCTCGCCGTGGCGCGACAAAAACAGAAACCGCCGCTCGCCCAGGGCAAACCGGTGGATGGGCGCGCTTGTCCCAAAAGGCGTCTCGACGCACCGGCATTCGGCCTCGTCGCCGAAAGCTCCGGATTGCAGGAGGTGGTATGCCCCACTGCCGCCGATCACCGCCAGGGGTTCGTTCATGGAAGTCACGCCGGCCTGTTAAAGATAGGTTGTTATATCGTTGACGTAGTGGTCCGCGGAGTCGCGGATGCCGCGGATCTCGTCCTCGGTCAACGACCGTTTCACTTTCGCGGGCGCGCCCAGGACCAGGCTTTGAGGCGGGATAACGGTTTGCGCGGTGACCAGGGCTCCGGCGCCGACGATGGACTCCTCGCCTACTTCCGCGCCATCCATGACGATGGCTCCCATGCCGATCAGGCAACGGCGGCGCACCGTGCAGGCGTGCAGTGTGACGTTGTGCCCCACCGTCACATCATCCTCGATGATGAGCGGATACGTTTCCCGGGCGACGTGCAACACGCAACCGTCCTGGATATTCGTCCGCCGGCCGATGCGGATATAATTGACGTCGCCGCGGATGACGGCGTTGAACCACACGCCGCTTTGCTCGCCGATCACCACGTCGCCGATCACCTGGGCGCTGTCGACAATAAACGCCGAGGCGGCGATCTCCGGTATTTTGCCTTGAAAGGGAATGATCATCTATTGACGGGCGTGCCAGGCCGGATGGATGGCGCCGCCGCAGGGGAATCCGCCGGGGGTTTTCAGAAGATCGCCTCCACCCGGTTGCGCCCCTTGTTTTTCGCTCGATACATCGCGGCGTCGGCCCTTTGAAAAATCGTGGCCTCGGTGTCATTTTCCTTGAAAGGCGTGGCCCCGAGGCTGATGGTCACCCTCAACTCCTGGCCCTCAAAGGTCACGGAACCGTCTTCTACATTCTGGCGGACTTTTTCCGCCAGCTTGACGGAGTTTTCCATGTCAATCTTGTGCAACAACAAGACCAGTTCCTCGCCGCCGTAACGGAAAACCTGATCCGTTTTTCGAATGGTCTTTTCAATCGTCGCCGCCACGAAACGCAAAATCTTGTCCCCCGCCCGGTGTCCATAGGTATCGTTGAACCGTTTGAAAAAATCGATATCCGCTACAATCAAAGTGCTGGGGTCCTTGTAACGCTCAAATTCCTTGACCGTTTGCTTGATTTTTAAATTGTAGGCGTTGCGGTTAAATACCTGGGTCAGGGGGTCGATCAACGCTTTCGCCTCCGACTGCTTCAGCCGCAGGGTCAGGTCATTGGCGATGTGCTTGTATTTCTCCAGTTCGTCCTTGAGAGAAACGATCTCCGACTGGGCTTTGCCGGCTTCGGTTACAATTTGATCCTTGATGACCAAAATATCCTTGGCGCTATCGGAATCTTGAATCTTTTTAATTTGCCGATCCAGGTTTTTGTCGAACCCGCCGGAAGCATCGGCCAGTTCCTTAATCGTTTGCGTCAAGCCGAGAACCGCGTCCTTGAACTCGCCTTTTTCCAAGTCCCGGCATTTTTCCTCCGTTTTCTTGTCCCTGAAATAGGCCGCCAGTTCGTCCGCCAGGCGCAGGGAGGTTTCCGTCCCTTCGGGCACGGTTTTGCGGAGCGCCTGGCACAACTCCTCCAAATGGGGATGCAGGGAGTGCTTCTCCGGAACCGCTTTACGCACGCCATCCGCACACACCAGGAGCAGGCGGGCGATCTTTTGCGCGGCTTCCCTGGAATCGGTGCCTGCATTCGAGGCGTGATCAGCCGAATCCGTTCCCCGTACTTTTTTCATATTGCAATAACCCGGATCATTGTCACAGTGTTCACGGCCCGCAACCGGCGGGCCATCCTGCAGGACTTCATAATAAACGATTTGAAACGGCAACCAAAATATTTTAACAACTGACAGGCGGCGGCAGGGGCCAAAAAACCTGTCGCGCCGCCCGGGCCGGCCTCATGACCGCGGCTCGACCTTGCCGGGCTTGTCTGCTTCGGCAAAGTTTTGCGTCATCTTCTGAATTTCTTTTTTGTTGTGGTCTATTTTTTTCAAGAACCGTTTCATGTCGGCATCGGGAAACAAAGCGTTAAGATCGTTTGTTTCATCAGGGAAAACCGCATTCAAATCGATCTCCCTTTCAACCGGTTGGTGAGCGGGCTTGTCTGTCTGAGCAGGCGTTTGATGCGGCACGGCGGGGGTTTCGTTCCGCGGTTTTTCGGGGTCGGTGGAGTTTTGATTTTGCATGTCCGGTTTCCTTTCCGAAAAAAGTTACAAGGGGCGCCCCGTCGGCAGAGCAACAACCGCCGGCCGCCGCGCGGTCAGTACCGGGCCAGCCAAATCCCGAAAAACGCGGCGGTGGCCAGTGTGACCAGAAGATACCGGCTGACGGCGGCCATGGTTTCCAGAGTTCCGGCAACCAGTTTTTTGCTTTCCGGCCGCAAATCCAGGTCGGAAATCCGCGAGCGCAGTCCAAACGTCTGATACAGGCTGAGACCGAAAACGGCGAGCACAAACAACAGTTTCATGCCGAACACATTGTAATAGCCCGGTTTCAGGTTGACCTGGTCGGTATAATTTTCCAACAGGTAATAAACGCCCGTTCCGATCAGCACAAAAACGCAAGCGAGAACGGTGGGAGCCAGAACGTCCATCATTTTGTATTCCAGGGACTGTTCCGGCGGCGTGTCGCGTTCCGGAGCCTTCCTGGCGGCCGCGGACAAAAACAGGCAGTACGCGATACTCCCCACGCCGACGGCGGCGGCCATGACATGAATAAACATGAGAATGATATTTTGCATGGCTCAGCGGTTGGCCGACGGCGGTTTTCAATGGTCCAGATAGTTCAGAAGCAATCGCACGCCAAACCCGGTCGCCCCCTTGGGGACATAAGGCTGGTCCTCCCGGCACCAGGATGTCCCCGCGATATCAATATGAGCCCAGGGCTGGTCGCCCGCAAACGCTTTCAGGAAAGCGGCGCCGGTAATCGTCCCCGCGCCCGTGGTGGAGGCTGAAATGTTTTTCAGGTCGGCGATGTCGCTTTTCACCGCTTTTTCGTATTCCTCCCAAAGAGGCAGTTCCCAGACCCGTTCCCCGGCGGCCATGCCGCATTGGATCAGTTTGCCGATCAACCGCGCATCGTTGCCCAGGATGGCTCCCGCGTGGTGCCCCAGGGCGACGACGCACGCGCCGGTCAAGGTGGCAAGGTCGATCACGGCCCTGGGTTTGTAGCGGGCCGCGTAAGTGAGCGCGTCGGCGAGGATCAGCCGTCCCTCGGCATCCGTGTTCAACACCTCGATGGTTTTTCCCGACATGCCGCGGAGCACGTCGCCCGGGTTGATGGCCGAGCCGCCGGGCATGTTTTCCACGGCGGGCACGAGGCCGACGACGTTGACCGGCAACTTCAAGCTGGCCGCCGCTTGCAGGGCGCCCAGGGTCACCGCGCCGCCGCACATGTCCATTTTCATATCCCCCATGCCGGCGGCGGGTTTCAGGGAGATGCCGCCGGTGTCGAACGTCACTCCCTTGCCGACGATGACCACCGGCGCCTGTTTCTTTTTGCCGCCGAAATATTCGAGAATGATGAACTTCGGCGGCTGGTGACTGCCCTGGGCGACTCCGAGAAGCGAGCCCATGCCGAGTTTTTTCATTTCCCCGGCGTCCAGCGCTTTGCAGACGATGCCGGTTTTGGCGGCCATTTTTTTTGCGGTTTCCGCAAGGAAAGCAGGCGTGGCGGTGTTGCTGGGGTGCAGGGCGAGGTCGCGCGCCGCGGTCACCGCCTTGGCCACCTTGCGCGCCCGGTCGATGGCTTTCTCCGCCGCCGCCCGCCGCGCCCGCGAAGGCGTCAGAAATATCAGCTCGCCCAGCCGAAAAGGCTCGTCGTCCGGGTCGGCGTTTTTATAATGATCGAAATGGTACAAGCTCAGGTAGGCCCCCTCCGCCACGGCAAGCGTCAGGTTGTAATAACCGCCCTTCCGGCCCGATTTCAGGACCTTGACGAGCTTGTCGTCGGCGAGCGTGAAGGACAGTTTTTTGAACCGGGACTTTTCCGCCAGCCGGGCCGCGGTGCCCGCCGCTTGCCGCAGTTTCTCCGCCGTCGCTTCCTCGGCCTTGCCGACGCCGACCAACAGGATATAATCCGCCCGGGCCGCCGACCCGACATTCAGCAGAAGCGTCTGATTGGCTTTGCCCTCAAACCGCTTGTCCTCAAACGATCG
Organism: Nitrospinales bacterium; assembly: GCA_046757665.1. Classification (GTDB taxonomy): domain Bacteria; phylum Nitrospinota; class Nitrospinia; order Nitrospinales; family JAJDAT01; genus JBHHYO01. The sequence continues at coordinate 21,567 of JBHHYO010000031.1, read as the reverse complement.
TCCGATGACCCCCTCAAGCCCCTGGTCGAGTTCCCGCAATACGCCGCCGGGTTTTTTTTCTTGCGTACAGGGGATGGCCAGGCAATCGGTTTTGTGGTCAAGGGTGGCTTCAATTTTGATAGTGGTTTTGATCATAAGCGCTTGAAGTGATAATGAAAAAACAAGAGAAGGCTATGGGCTGGCACAAGTCGTACCGCCATTCTATGAAAAATCATTGCTCCGCACAAGCGAAAACCGGGCGGCGGGAGGAAGCCCCGCGTGTTGCTTTCTCCGTTTTGCGGGCTTAAAATAGCTGAATTCCAGACAAAATAAAAAGGGAGGGACACGCCATGGCGAAAATTCCCATGAAAGCCTGGCAAAGCTTCGCGCTGTGTATTGTCATCCTGTTGGCGACGATTCCGGGCCGGGCCGCGACCATCTTCGAATACGTCACCCCCACTCCGGACAGCTCCCCCGGAGACCTGGCGTTTGACGCGGCAGGCAACCTGTGGTTCACGGAAATCAACGGCAACAAAATCGGCAAACTGACGCCCGGCGAGGCCGAGCCGGGCACCGTCAAGGGCATCACCGAGTACGACCTGCCCCAGCCCGGCAGTAAGCCCCAGTACATCCTCGTTGCCCGTGACGGCAGTATCTGGTTCTCGGAATGGGGGGTGAACAAAATCGGCCGGCTGGACCCCAAAACCGGCAACATCAAGGAATACCCCATCCCCACCGCCAACAGCGAACCGCATAACCTGGCGGAGGACGACGCCGGCAACATCTGGTTTTTGGAGTTTGAGTCCAACAAGGTCGCCCGCCTGACCCCGGCAAGCGGCGAAATCAAGGAATTTCCCGTAAACGAGGGCAACCCTCACGACCTGGTCCTGACCGGCGGCCAGGTCTGGTACACCCAGGGCGGCAAGTTTTGGAAGGGGCAATACGCCAACAAAATCGGCCGGCTCGACATCGCTTCCGGCAAGGTGGAGGAACTCATCGTGCCGCCGGAGACCTCCGTGCCGCATGGCATGACCCGGGCGGCGGACGGCAGTATCTGGTTCACCCAGTTCAAGGGCAAAAAACTGGCGCGCCTGGACTTTGCAAAAGGCAACCCGCCCAGCGTGGTGGAATACCCCCTCGGCAGAAAATCCAAAACGCCCCACGACCTGGCGGTGGACGACAAACGCGGCCGGGTCTGGTTCGTGGACAACCATGCCGACGCCGTGGGCCGGCTGGAACTGGCGAAATCCAAACCCAACACGGCTTACGGGGTGGAAACGTTCAAAATCCCGACCCGCGGGGCGCATCCGCACGCCATCGCGCTGGACGCTGAGGGCAACGTCTGGTTCACCGAAATGGGGATGTATTTCCGCGGGCGGTTCCAGAACAAAATCGGCAAGCTGACGCCATAGTACTTCGTTGCAAAAATAAGCAACCGGGGAATGTCGCCCTTCGACAGGCTCAACATGACAGGGCGGGCAACGGCCACTTTAACCGGTTGACGAATCGTTATGTTTTATGATATATAACGATTCATGAAACTGCTTGCCGGTCTGCTGGGCGGTATGTTGTGGTTCTTGTTCTCTGCTCCGTCCCCGCGGGCGGAGCCGAGGGATTACCGCGTCTATATCAAGGACGGCCTGCGGCTCGACTCGGCGGACGGAACGTTCCGTTTCAAAACGGGCGGCCGCATCCACGTCGACTGGGGATTGTTCCGCGACGACAAGGCCGTCGCCAAAAAATTCGGCGCACAAAGAAACGAGGCCGACTTCCGCCGCATTCGCTGGTACTTGTCCGGAGTGTTGTATGACCGGATCGTCTTCAAGATTGATTTCGACTTTGTGAGGGACACCACGTTCAAGGACGTTTACATCGGCATACGCAAACTGCCCGTCCTCGGCAATTTCCGGGCAGGAAATTTCAAGCGGCCCTATTCCCTGGATGCGCTGACCGGCGGCAACGACCTGACGTTCCTGGAGCGGTCGCTGGCGCAAACGTTCGCCAAACTCCGCAACCCGGGGTTCGTTCTTTATGACTCGGCGCGGGACGACCGGCTGACCTGGGCCGTTTCCCTGGCCAAGGGAAGCCCATCGGAGAAACCGTCCGAAATTTTGTCGGGTGGCAACCTCAATGTTGCCGGGCGCGTCACCGCCGTTCCCTGGCAAAACGGCGACAGGAGCAAGCTGGTCCATGTGGGGTTCGGTTTTCAATTCAACAACCCCAACGACGGCCGGGTGAAGTTTTCGCAACGCGCCGAGCAACACGTCAACGGCATCCGGCTGGCCGGCGCCGGCGCGGTTGAGTCGGACGGCGTGAGGGGGTTGCGTCCGGAATTCGCGGTTCTCTGGAACTCCCTGCACGTGCAAGGCGAATACGAGTTCGCGCATGTAACCGTCCGGAATGCCGCGGCCGCAAACCTGGACGCCGGGTACGTGGAGGCGGGTTACTGGTTGACCGGCGAGACGCGGTCCTACGGGCACGGGGTGTGGGGGCGGACAAGGCCGAGGAACAATTTCCTGGACGGCGGCAGAGGCGCCTGGCAGGTCGCCGCGCGGTATTCCTTTGTCGACCTGAACGACGGCTCGGTCGCCGGCGGCAAATTGCACGACATCACGGCCGGGTTGAACTGGTGGCTCAACCCGAACACGGCGGTCAGGTTCAATTACGTACACAGCAACGTGGATGACGGGCAGGGAAGGGATGTCGGCGGCGTGGACGCCTTTCTCACCCGGTTTCAGGTAAGCTTTTAGCCCGGATGATTATGAGGAAAAGATGAAACGGAACAGACGAATGATAACTCCAGCGGCGCGGGCGGCTTTGTTCTTGTGGGCCGGCGTTGTGGCGCTCTTGGCGTTTGCCCCGGCGGCGCGGGCGGCGCCGGCGCTGGTGGCGGCGGCCTCCAACACGCAATTCGCGTTCGCGGAGATGGTCGACCGTTTCCGCCGGCAACATCCGGACGTGCCGGTCAAAATCTCCTTCGGCTCGTCGGGGAACTTTTACAGTCAAATCCGCAACGGCGCGCCCTACGACATCTTTTTTTCGGCGGACTCCGGTTATCCGCGGAGACTGGAGGAGTCGGGGTTGGCGGCGCCGGGGAGCAACACCACGGCTTACGCCCTTGGCGCCATGGCGCTCTGGGTGGCGAGGGGATTCGCGGCCAACGTCCGGGAGAAAAAGTTCGCGGCGCTGTTGCGTCCGGCGATCAAAAAAATCGCCATCGCCAACCCGCGCCACGCGCCGTACGGCCGGGCGGCGGTGGAGGCGATGCGGCATTTCGGCGTTTATGAACAGGTGCGGGACCGGCTGGTGATGGGCGAGAACATTTCGCAGACGGCGCAGTTTGTCGACTCCGGCGCGGCGCAGGCGGGAATCCTTGCACTTTCCCTGGTTGCGGGAGGAAAAATGAAAAATCCCGGCACCTATTGGGAAATCCCCACCGCATCGCACCGCCCCATCGCCCAGAGTTTCCTGATTGTAAAAAACGGCGGCAACCCGCAAGGCGCCGGCGCATTCGCACAATTCGTCCTGGGACCCGAGGGCCGGAAAATTTTCCGGCGCTACGGGTACCGGACGCCCGGAGGCAACCGGACGCCCGGAGGCAATGACCCATGATGACCGAGCCTTTACTCTTGTCCATCAAGCTCGCTGGGGTGGTCACCCTGTTGCTTTTTTTGATCGGCGTGCCCCTGGCGGGATGGTTGAGCCTGTCGCGGTGGCGGTGGAAGTTTCTTCTGGAAGCGGTCGTCGCCCTGCCCATCGTCCTGCCGCCGACGGTGCTCGGCTACTACATCCTGGTGGCCATCAGCCCCAACTCTCCGTTGGGAAAGTTGTACCAGGACATTTTCGGGAGCGCTCTGCCGTTCACCTTCGAGGGGTTGGTGGTGGCTTCCATTTTGTATAGTCTGCCGTTTGCCGTGCAACCGTTTTTGTCGGCCTTTGAATCCGTGGAGCCGGAGTTGAGCGAGGCGGCCTGGATGCTGGGAGCGTCACGGGCCAAAACATTCGCCACGGTGGTCCTGCCCAATTCGGTCAGAGGGTTGATCACCGGCGGCGTGCTGTCCTTCGCCCACACCCTGGGCGAGTTCGGCGTGGTGTTGCTGGTGGGGGGCAACATCCCCGGCTCGACGCGCGTGGTTTCGATCGACATTTACGACCACGTGCAAGCCCTGGACTACGAGCAAGCCGGCCAGACATCCCTGACGCTCTTGGTGTTCTCGTTCCTGGCGCTGGCAACGATTTACGCGGTGAACCGGAGGATATGGTCGGCATGGCCCAGGAAATTCTGATCGACATTCACAAGCAACTGCCGGACGGGGAAATCGCCTTCCGCGCCTCGATGCCACTGCGCCATTGCTGGACCGTTTTGTTCGGCCCGTCGGGCTCCGGCAAGACCACCGTCCTGCGATGTCTTGCCGGGCTGGACAAACCCGACCGGGGCGTCATCCGTTTCGGCGATGAAACCTGGTACGAAAACGGCCGGTTCGTGCCGCCGCAGGACAGGCGCATCGGATTTTGCTTTCAGGACCACGCGCTGTTCCCTCACCTGTCCGTGCGCAAAAACCTCGGCTACAACCTCACCGGCCTGGCAAGCGGAGAAAAAGAACGGCGCATCACAGCGATGATCGAGCGGTTTCATCTTCGGGGTTTGGAGGAACGCCGGGCGCACCTGCTTTCCGGAGGCGAAAAGCAGAGGGTGGCCCTGGCGCGCGCCTTGATGCGCCGGCCGCGCCTGCTACTCCTGGACGAACCGTTCGCGGCGCTCGACAGCCCGATGCGAATCGCGTTACGCAAGGAACTGCGGTCGCAACTGAGCGGATTCGACGCGCCCATTTTCCTCGTCACCCACGACCGCACCGAGGCGTTGACGCTGGGCGACCGGCTGATCGTCCTCGACCGCGGCAAAACCCTGCAAGCGGGGCTTATCCATGAAGTGTTCAGCAAGCCCAATCACAAACGCACCGCCGAGATCGTCGGCATGGAAAACGTGTTCCCCGGCAACGTGGTCGAAAGCAGGGACGGCCTGGTTCACGTCAAAGTGCGCGACCATCTGTTGACCGCCGTGGAAAACGCCGGCGTGGCCGCGGCGGACAAGGTCATGGTGGGAATCCGCGCCGAGGACATTGTGCTGGCGGAGCCGGGAAGAGCCAAAACCAGCGCCCGCAACCGGTGGCGCGGCACAATCCGGTCAATCGCCCGGGAGGACTACGTGATGCGGGTGACGGTCGATTGCGGCTTCATCATCAGCGCCCTGATCACCCGGGAGGCCTGCGCCGACATGGGGCTGGCCGAGTCCCGCGAGGTGGACCTGTCGGTGAAGGCGACGGCCATCCACTTGTTTCCGCATGATTGAGACCGGGCCGCAAACGGCAGGGGCACGGTCATTTGCGCCGCAACCGATGGCGTATAATTTTTTTAATCGCCTGCACGCCGGGATTGGATTCGGGAAGTTTATCAAACACCTCTTTCGTCAACACCGTGCAGACGCATTCCTCCAGGGCCGTTACCGTGGCCGTGCGAGGCTTGGATTCCACGAGCGCCATTTCGCCAAAGATTTCCTTTTCACCCAGGACGGCCAGGACCTGTTTTTTCCCATACTTGTTTTTTATGGAGACCTCGACACGGCCCTTTTGGATGATGAAAGCGCTTTTCCCGTGACTTCCCGCGCGGATAATATCTGTACCTTTTTCAAACGTGTGTTCGCTCATGAGTCCGGATAAAAAAGATGAAAAATCAGCGATTTTTTTCCGCGAAACCCATATTACTACTGAAAAATGAAAATTTAAAGTCAAAACTCCCGGTTAATCCTAATGTTTTCAAGTTGTTCCCAGATTTCGCGCCGACGTTCCCGAGATTCCGCAACAGACGGAAAATAAGAGGTTTCCAAAGACTGGCCGATTGGTTAAAATTCCTCCGGACCAACCTGAAGGAGAATGATGAATTCCGAACAGAAAGAAAACCGCCCCTGGGGCTACTACCAGGTGCTTTCCGACGAGCCGGACCATAAAGTCAAGCGGATCGTTATTTTTCCGAAACAGCGGCTGAGCCTGCAACGCCATCAACACCGGGCGGAGCACTGGCACATTGTCCAGGGCAAGGCCGTCGTGACCCGCGGCCCGGAAGAGATTTTCCTCGCCGCCGGCCAATCCGTGGACATCCCCAAGGCCGCCAGGCACCGCATTGCGAATCCGGGCGACGCCAACCTGACCTTCATCGAAGTGCAGACCGGCGATTATTTCGGCGAAGACGACATCGAGCGTTTCGAAGACGACTACGGCCGCGCCCCCTAGCCGGGAACGGAAAAAAAATCAGGTTCATCCGTGGAAAAAACTCAGGGGGCGACCTATATTAATTGCATGGAGCTTAATGACAAAGGAACTCTGTAAAAGACGATGAAACACCAGGGACCGCGCGGGTTGTTCCATTAAGCTCCGCGGGTTGCGATCCTGATCGGCATGGAAAATCTCCTCTTCGGATTTTCCCCCACCAATTGGAAGGAAGGAGGCGGGCCATGCTACGGGCAAGATTTCACGGACGCGGCGGACAGGGCATCAAAACCGCCGGCCAGATTCTCGGTAGCGCCGCGTTTTTTGCCGGATACCAGGCGCAGGATTTTCCGTTGTACGGAGCCGAGCGGCGGGGCGCGCCGATCGTCGCCTACACCCGCTTTGACCGGGAAACCGTCCGCGAACGCGGCGCCATTGCCCGTCCGGACCTTTTGCTGATCGGCGACGAAACCTTGCTGGCCGATCCCCTGGCGGCTCCGACCGGAGGCGCGGACGAACGGACGGTCATGTTTATCAATTCGCCGCGCGATCCGGATGCGTTGAAAGCGCATTATCACCTACCCTCCCTCCCGGCGGCGGCCGACCTGACTGATCTTTGCATTCATTATCTGAACCAGGGAATGATCCTGAGCACCGCACTCGCCGCGGCCGCCGCCCGCCTGACCGGCGTCATCGAATTGCGCTTCCTTGTCCAGGCCGTAAGAACCGAGTTGTCCCAGCAAGGGATCGATGAAAACATGTTGGTCCGCAACCTGGAACTCGTGTCGCGGGTGTTCGCGGAACTGACTCCCCTGCCGATTTACAAGCGAAAAGAAACGATCCCGACCGCCGGGCGTCTCGCCATGCCACCCCACAAGGAAGTGTCCGCCGCCGCTCCCGTCATTTTCGCCGCCGCCAACATGGCCATGCGAAAGACGGGGAACTGGCGCACTCAACGGCCGGAAATCGATTACGAGGTTTGCAACCAGTGCGGCATCTGTTTCGCCCGTTGCCCGGACAGCGCCATGAGCCTGCGTCCGGACGGCAACCCGGACATCGACTACGAGCACTGCAAGGGTTGCCTGATCTGCCTTGTGGAATGCCCGACCCACGCCATCCAGGCTTTCAGGGAGACCGTATCATGGACGTAAACGGCAGTCGAAGGATCATGTTAACCGGCAACAAGGCCGCGGCCTGGGGAGCGCGGCTGGCCCGCGTGCAGTATGTCCCGGCCTTCCCCATCACCCCGCAAACGGAGATCGTCGAAACCTTGTCCCAGTGGTTCGCCGACGGCACCATGAAGGGCAAGTTCACCAATATGGACTCCGAGCATTCCATGTTCAGCGCCGCCGGCGCCGGCGCCGCCTCGGGGGTGCGCGTGTTCACCGCCTCTTCCAGCCAGGGAATCGTTTACGGCCTGGAAGCTCTGTACACCGTCACCGGATGGCGCGTGCCATTCGTCATGGTCAACGTTTCCCGGGCGCTGGCCGCCCCCATCACCCTGGAACCCGACCACAACGACGTGATGAGCACACGCGACTGCGGCCTGGTGCAACTCCACGCCGAAACCTGCCAGGAGATTCTGGACTTCGTCTTGATGGGATACCGTATCGCCGAGGACCGCGGGGTTTGCCTGCCGGTTCTGGTCAACCTGGACGGCTTTTACCTGTCCTTCACGCGGGAGCCGGTGCTTTTGCCGGACGACAAGGAAATCGCCGCGTTTCTGCCGCCGTTCGAGCCGGTACAGCCGGTGTTTCAGGCGTCCCGACCCATGGCGCGCGCGCCGGCGGTGTTCGGCGGCGGCAATTACATGTTTTTCAAAATCCAGCATCACCTGGCCTCGCTGAAAGCGGAAACCGTGTTTGGAAAAGTCGCCCGCGAGTTCGGCGAGCGCTTCGGCCGCTTCTATGAACCGGTGGAAAGGTATCGGCTCGAAGGCGCCGAATATGTTTTTGTCATGAGCAACTCATTTGCCACCAAGGGGAAGGCGGCCGTCGATGCCTTGCGCCGTCGGGGCGTCAAGGCGGGCCTCCTCAAACTGCGGCTCTTCCGGCCCTTCCCGGCCGCCGCGGTGCGCAACGCCCTGGGCGGCCATGCCAAGGTGGCGGTGATCGACCAGAATATTTCGCCGGGAGCCGGCGGCATCACGGTTTCCGAAATCACCGCCGCCCTGTATGAACTCGACAACCGCCCGCAAAAAATCCTGCCGGTCATCGGCGGCCTGGGCGGCAAGGATATCAGGGACGAGGATTTCCTGGCCGTGATCGAGCATCTGGACCGGCCCGATTTCAAGGGGCCGTTGTTCTTGTTCGACGAGAACGACCTGGAACGGTTTTACAACCTCCAGCGCATAGCAAGCTGAGGGGAGACAATAACGGGAGGTGCGGTCATGAGCAACGCCACCGCAACCAGTTACAAAAAGATAAAGGATTTGAACCGAGCCGAGTTTATTGCTCCGGGAACCCCGCTGTGCGCGGGTTGCGGCGGTCTGGAGGGACTGCGCCTGGCCATGAAGGTGCTCGGCGAAAATGTGCTGACGGCCAATGCCGCCGGTTGTTTCACCCTGCTGTCGGTCTATCCCTTTACGCCGTTGCAGGGGTCGTGGTTGTACACCACCATGGCCTCTCCCGTGCCCGCCCTGCAAGGGGTGCGCGACGCCCTGGATATCCGCCTGCAAAACGGCCTGGCGAAAGAGGAAGATTTGCAACTCATGGTGGTCGCCGGCGACGGCTCAACTTACGACATGGGATTGAGCGCCACCTCCGCCGCCGTGCAACGCGGACTGGATTTCATTTATTTTTGTTACGACAACGAAGGCTACGGCAACACGGGATTCCAGCTGTCCGGCGCTTCGCCCTTCGGGTGCGCCACGCAGACCACCCCCAGCACGGACGCTCATCCCGCCGGACAGGAGCTGGACAAAAAAGACCTGTTTGAAATCTGGAAAGCGCATCGCCCGGCCTACCTGGCCACGGTGTCGCCGAGGGAGCCTATGGACCTTTCCAACAAATTCGCCAGGGCCAAAACCATGAAGGGGCCGCGGTTGTTTATCTGCCTGGCGACCTGTCCCACCGGTTGGGGGTTCGACCCCAAGGACTCTCTTGTGATGGCCAAACTGGCCGTGGATACGGGCATCTTTCCCCTCAAGGAATACATCGACGGGAAAGTGGTTCACACCAGGCGGCCCAGGAAACGGGTTCCGGTCGAGAAGTTTCTGGAACGGCAAAAACGGTTCCGCCATCTTTTCACGCCGGAAAAACGCGAAGACCTGATTGCCCGGATTCAGAGCAACGTCGATCAGTATTGGGAGCGTTATGAATAAAGCCGTCATCACATCGGCCCGCAAACCGGACCGGAAAATGGAAGCCGATGAATCCCGACCCGAATTGCGGCGGTTTTTTTCACCGCGGTCGGTGGTTGTCGTCGGCGCTTCTCCCAAGCCGGGAAACCCGGGGAGGAGAATCGTCGCAAGTTTGCTGGCGCAGGGATTTCAGGGAGCCATTTACACGGTTCATCCCGGCGGAACGCCGGTGCGCCACTGCACGGCCGCATGTTCCGTGGAGGAGTTGCCCGCAAGCCCGGACCTGGCCATTGCCGCCGTGCCCGCCGCCGCCGTTCCCGGTTTGATCGAACCTCTCGCCCGGCGCGGGATACGCCATTTGATTGTCGTGAGCGGCGGATTCGCGGAAACCGCCGGCGAGGGCAGGGACTTGCAGGACCAACTGTCGCAGTTAAGCAAAAAATTCGGCGTGCGGGTCATCGGGCCAAATTGCCTGGGCGTCTTCAGCGCCCCGGACCGGTTCAACAGTTTTTTTCTTGCCATGGACAAGATTTCCCTGCCGAAACCCGGCCCGACAGCAATCATTTCGCAAAGCGGCGCATTTTTGTCGGCGATTCTGGACCGGCTGGCCGAGCAGGGGGTTGGCGTCCACCGGGCCGTCAGTTTCGGCAACCGGGTGGATATCGGCGAGTGCGAATTGCTGGATGAATTTATTGACGACCCCGCCGTAAAAGTTATCGGCCTCTACTTGGAAAGCGTTGCCGACGGACGACGGTTGCTGGAGACCGTCCGGCGTTCCGGGGGCGCCAAACCCATCGTCATCCTGAAAGGGGGCCGCGGCCGGCAAGGCCGCCAGGCGGCGTACGCCCATTCGGCGTCCCTGGCGGGGTCTTACGCCGTGTTCCGCGCCGCATGTACCCAGACGGGCATGATCGAAACGCAGAGCCTGAGCGAACTGGCCAACGCCCTGCAAGTCCTGGCTCTGCAAGCTCCGGCAAGGGGCAATCGAGTGCTTGTCGTTTCCAACGCCGGCGGCATGGGCGTGTTGCTGACCGATATGTGCGAGCAGGCCGGCCTCCGCCTTCCCGAACCCCCGGCGGCCGAGCAGGAATACCTGCGCGCCAGCCTGCCGGGTTACTGTTCCTTCAATAACCCCATCGACCTGACGGCATCGGGGACCAACGAACAATGCGCGCTTGCCGTGGAGCGTCTTCTCCAAACCGGGCAGTATGACGGTTTGCTGATGGTTTTGCTGTCCGGAGCGGCCGGGATCGATTCCGGAATTGCACCGTTACTGTGCTCCCGACTGCCGAAAGGTCTCTCCGTGGTTTTGGGGGCCGTTGGCCGAACGCTGTTTTCGGAACTGCACACGGCCTTCGCCCGTGAGGAGGTCCCGGTATTTCCATCGGGAGAGGAGGCCGCCCGGGCTTTCCACTTGCTGGTTCGCGCGCGGCCGCCCAAACTCCGGTCACCGGTCTGCATCAAAAAATCTTTCGACCCCGGACCCGCCGTCGGCTGGTTGGGCCGGAGCAACACTGCCCCGGATGAAATTCAAATCAAAAACATGTTGGCCGCTTGCGGCGTCACCGTTCCCGGAAGCATGAAAGTCGAATGCGCCGAAGATGCGGAAACGGCAGGCCAAACGCTGGGATTTCCCCTGACGCTGAAAGTCATCGCCCCGGACATCAAACACAAAACCGAGGTTGCGGGGATCGAGCTCAATATTCAAAACACCGTTGAGTTGCTGGAAACCTGGCGGGAAATGTCACGGATTCGGCCAAATTGCATCTGGGCCGAGCAACAGGCCGCGCCCGGACTTGATCTGATGGTGGGGGTTCATCAAGATCGTCAGTTCGGACCGGTTCTGCTGTTCGGTTCCGGGGGCCGGTTCGTGGAAGTTTATCAGGACATCGAACGCCTCTTGTTGCCCGCGACGGACGCGGAATTGCGCCGCATGGTTTTCCGAACCCACGCGGGAACAATTATCCGGGGCGCCCGCGGCGGACCGCCCCTGGACAGTGAACGCTTGCTCTCTTTCTTGAAATTCGTCGCGGACTGGATAGTCGATGAACCGCAAGCTGGGAACATTGATTTCAACCCCGTCCGCTTGTACCCAAACCAACTGCTGGTGCTGGACGCAAAAATAACCGTCATCTGAAAAAGAATCTCAGGAGACCCGCAACATCATGAGCAAACACTATGTTGACAATTTCGCCGACGATCTCGGTCCGGAAAAAATCATCCACATCTACGAGCCCAAATCGGCAGTGAAGGCGATTGTGGTGATCGACAATTTGTCGCTGGGCACGGCCATCGGCGGTTGCCGTATGGCGCCGGACGTTACTACCCGCGAGGTGTTCCGCCTGGCGCGGGCGATGACCCTGAAAAACGCCATCAACGGGCTACCGCACGGCGGGGCAAAATCCGCCATCCTTGGCGATCCCAACTCTCCCGACAAGGAGATGCTGATACGCGCCTTCGCCCAGTCCATCAAGGAACTGACCGATTACATCCCGGGACCCGACATGGGGACCGATGAAAAATGCATGGCTTATATTTACGACGAAATCGGCCGCGCCATCGGACTGCCAAAAATTTTCGGCGGCATTCCCCTGGATGAACTGGGCATGACCGGATTCGGACTGTCCGTCGCCGCGGATGTTGCCTGCGAAGCTATATCCCTGCCCTTGAAAAACGCCCGCGTTATCATCCAGGGGTTTGGCAACGTCGGCAAGGCCGCCGCGAAATTTCTGCTCGAAAAAGGCTCAATAATCATCGGCGTAAGCATGTACAACGGAGCATTCTACAATCCCGACGGACTCGACATCCCGGCCTTGGTCGAGTTTCTGCAAACAAAGCACAATGCCGCCGAATACTCAGGCGGGAAAGCCATCCCCCGGGATCGTTTACTTGAACTGGAATCCGATATCTTCATCCCCGCGGCGCGACCGGATGTGTTCACCGAGGAAAACCAGGGCTTGTTGAAAACCCGGCTGGTGCTCGAAGGCGCGAACATCCCCATCACCCACGAAGCCGCCGGAAAAATGTATGACCGGGGAATCATGATCATCCCCGACGTCATCGCCAATGGCGGCGGCGTCATCTGCGCGGCCGCGGAATACCAGGGGCTGTCGGAAGCCGGCGCGTTTGAAAAAGTCGAGACTACGATCATGGCTAATACCCAGGAGTTGCTCAACCGAATCAAGGAGGAAAAAATCTATCCTCATGAAGTGGCCCTTCGCATGGGACGCGAGCGAATTTACCAAGCCATGCAGTTTCGGGCGCATATGTAATTCTCCGTCGGGTCTGCATCACCCCGAAACCAACCCCGCTTCCGCCATCTTGGGGAGCGGGGTTGGTTTAATAACTCCTTAATTAATAGATGGTTGGACAGGATTTTTCTTCCCCGCCGCTTGATGAACAAATGGCGTCCTCATATTGTCGTATAAATACGACAACACATTCGAATAAAATCGACTTAAGAATCGAATTTAGAAGGGTTTTTTATTTGGTCTTTTCACCTTATATTTATCACTCAACTGGAGGGAAGTTACCGAAATGAGATCCGCGAATATCCAGGATGTTGCGTCACCCCGAAGGGTCAAAGGATGGCCCGCAAAATTCCGGCGCAACTTTCCTTTAAATATAAAACCCGATAAACGAATTGTTTTCCGGCATGGAAGTCGTGCCGCATGGGAAACGCAATGGAGGGTGTAACGATGAGTAAAGGAAAACTTTACGCAGTCCTCGTTGCCATGGTGGGGATGCTGTTTATGGTGTCCACGGCGTCGGCAATGTACTTTATCAACAACGCGGACGGGCGCATGATCCACTTGAAGGAAGGCACGTTCCAGCCGGACCTGAGCCCGTACATGAGCAAGTTGCCGGAAGCCAAGGTTATTGACCGGACCTTCTATCCGAAGTGGTCGCAGTGGGCCGCCAACGAAGAGTTCGAGATCAGCCAGACCGGCCTGAGCAACATGGTTCGCGCCGCCTTTCCGCTGGCCCACAATCCGGGGTTCATCTGGATCACCAACCAGCAGTTGTACTGGGGTGCGCGCAACAACCTGGGTTTCGGTTTTGCCGCCAGCCACTCCGGCATCAACATGGTCAATGGCCCTTACTGGACCATGAAAGCCATCGAGCTGACCAACTACAAGAAAGTACAGCGCGACCGCGGCGAGCGGTTCATCTCCAACAAGGACTTGCTGTTGTCGTACTATTTTCCGCTGTACTGGAAAATGACCGGTATTCCGCGGTTTCCGGATGACGGTGCGCCCGCCTACCTGGAGTACGAAGGCGGCGACCCGCATTTCATCGGACCGACTCCCGTAGCGGACGAGTTCAACGATCCGCAGAGCCTGAAAAACGGCAAGTGGGGAATCCCCGGCTATTTCTTCCAGAATCGCCAGTGGCGCTGGGATCGCGACGGCATGATCAAGTATATCGACATGGGCGGTATCGGCATCATGCTGAAACGCGCCAGCATGTGGATTGACTACATGTGGAAGGCCACCCACACCGGCACGTCTCCGACGACGCAAAACAAGCGCATCGTGTTGCAGGGCAACGACGCTGAAGAAGGTTTCCGCGGCATCGCCTTGGCCACGACCCGCATCAACCAGGTTTTGGCTCTGAAAACGAACCTGGTAGCCGACCTGGACGGCAACATGGGCGGCATCAATCCGGCAACCTACGATCCTTCCCAGGGTCTGCGGTATTTCCCGCATCGCATCAATGCGCCCGGCGTACTGGCCGGCGACCTTGACGTGCGTAACTGGAACTACGAGATTGACGATCCCCGTAGCCTGCTCTTCGACCAGGCCGCCGTACTGTGGGGCTCCACGCATCTGTTCCAGTCCACCTACCGGATGCAGTCAATGTTCACGGACAACCCGCCGGTTGACGGGGGCTTGATGGAAAAAGACCTGGGCGTCGTTCCGCACCACGTCGCCAACATGGCGTTCAAGAACATCGAGGCGATGCACACCAAGAACGGCATTCTGGTATCCGAGTGGAAACCCGCCAAGACCAAGTGGTGGCTGTTCAAGAGCTACGACAATCCTGGCACTGGCGACACTTTCAAAATGGAAGACGTCGCTCTCGCCTTCATCGGCATCTGGGAGTACAACAACCGGATGCAGGATCCGCTGGCTTTGATCGCGACTCCGAACATCGAAAACTTTGAGCCGGAGCTCACCAAACGGGCCAGGGACTTGATGAAGAAGAATGCCGACCTGCTGTTATCCGTTCAGGGAGCAGACGGTTCTTTCTGCATGGAGTACAACGTCTCCGGTTCTCCGTCGGGCGCTTGCGACCGGAGCCAGGCGGACTTCGCCGCCATCGTCGCGCTGACTGCCGCGTACTCGACTCTGGACGAGCCCAAGTATGCCGCGGCGGCCCGGAAGACCTGGAACTACATCTGGAAGAACTTCTGGGTTGAGGAGCACGGCGTGTTTCGCAGTCGCCTGGGCGACGACACCGTCATTTTCACGTCGATGCAGATGGCTCTCCAGTTGAGAGCGTGGCGCGAGATCATGTTCAGCACGCCGATTCATCTGATCAAGCCGCTGATCGCCAAGTTCCCGAGATACGCGATTCAGCAACTCATGTTCACCAACATCATCCAGTCCGAGGAAAACCGGAGCGGTGAGTTGGGACTGTGCGTCGGCGGAATCCGCGACTGGGACAATGACGGCGTACCTTGGCTGGGTTGTGGTCATGGCGCTTTCGGCACCGCGCCGGTAAACGCCACCAAGGTAGCGATCAATCTCGGAGCTCCGGGACAGAACGAGACCTTCAACGACCTGCCCGGCGAGCTTCACAGTGCAGAGCGCTGGGGCGGACAAATCAAGTATGGTTATACTCCGCGTCCGGCCCTCAAGGGCATGATCCTGCCTGTGGATATGGACTATGAAGCGCTGGTCGAGGATGAAGGCTGGGTAGAACGCGAGCCTATCCTCCGCTGGGACGGCAACATCAGCATCCTGCCTCCGGCCAAGCCGTTCAAGCGCGGATCGGATCTCACAGGTCAGCAGATCTTCGAGATGAACTGCGCCCATTGCCACGGCTACACCGGTGAAGGCATCACGGGGATCCCGTTTGACAGTGACTCCCTGGCGCGAACCCGCGACGACATGTTCGAGGTTCCGCATAATGGCCGCTTCACGCGGTTGATGCCTGAATGGGGCCTGGGAAACCAGGATGAGATGGAATCCGTTCTGACCGACGAGGAAATCTACAAAATCGTGGACTACATTCAGAGTCCGCCATTCAAGAAGATATTCGTCGGCGCCGAGAACGGTATTGCCTGGCCTCATAAACCGCCGAAGGACCCGTTCTTTTACATTTCGCGGTCCTATGTTCGTGGCAAAAAGGTTGCCGCCACGAAGGCGGATGTTGCTCTTGTTATGAACGCACAGCGGGAAGCGAGCGAGACCGGCAAGCCGGTTCACGTGATCAAACGCCTGCTTGCGGCGGACGGGCAAGACTCGAAAGAACAGCTGGCGGCGGCTACTGTTTGGCCGGATGCCCTGTTCGACAAAGTCCTGTCGTACCGCAACGAGTTGCAAGTGTACTATGCGAACAAGCCTGTGGAGACCAAGGACGTTGCTGTTGCTTCGACCGAGGAACCCCAGCTTGACGAGTCCGACCTTGAAGAAGATCTTTCCACGGATGAACGTGGCGCGTTCCTGGACGCGGACGATCTTCAGATCGCCCGGACCCCGTAAGCTTTAGCTTGAACGCTTGAGTTTTACCGCCCCCCTCCCTTGGCCCAACAGCCGAGGGAGGGGGGTTTTCTTTTGGGGTTTATAATCCTTACGAATTGAGAGCCTCTCCCTCGGACTTGGCGATAATCACCGCGCCCACGGAATCGCTGAAAATGTTAACGATTCCGCGGTACATATCCAGAGGCCGGTCCACGGCAAGCATGGTTCCCACAACCAGGGGAACCAGCGGCCCTTGCAACCCCACGGCATCCAGAATAATAAATATCGTCACCAAACCGGCGGAAGGAATGGCGGCGGTGCCGATGGACGCCAAAAGAGCAGTCACAACAACCAGTATTTGCTGGTCGATCCCCAGCGGGATACCCAAAGCCTGAGCGATGAACAAAACCCCAACGCACTCAAACAGGGCCGTACCGTCCATGTTGACCGTCGCCCCCATGGGCAGGACGAATCCGGCGATTTTATTGGAAACCCCCGCGTTGCGTTCGACGCATTCCATGGTCACCGGCAGGGTGGCCAAAGACGAACTTGTGGCAAAAACGGTCGCCAGGGCGCCGGCCATGCGGGAAAACTGGCGCATCGGATTCCGTCTCATAAAGACAAAATAAACCAGGGGCAACACAACAAATAGATGGAGGGTTAAACCGGCGGCGATGGTGAACATATAAAGCCCCACGGCCTTGAAAAAACCGGCGCCCATGTTTTGATTGACCATCTTTACAATGAGACCGAACACGCCGAAGGGAGCCAGCCTGATGATGAGATGCGTCAATTGCATCATGATCTGGAATCCGGCCTCAATCAACGGCAACAGTTTTTCCCTGATTTCCCGCGGCCCCCGCGCCAGCGCCATGCCGAAGATCATGCAAAAGAAAATGATGGCCAGCATATCGCCTTCGGCGACCGCGGCGACGGGATTGACAGGGATGATCCGCAGAATTTGCTCCTGGATCGAGGCGGGCTTTTTGAGGGTTTCGGCAGACACGGCGGCGCGGCCTTCCTGCAGTTCCGCGCTTGCTCCGGGTTCTACCAGATTAACGAGCGTCAGGCCGATCAAGATGGCGATCAGGCTGGTGGCCAGATAGTAACTTACGGTTTTCAGCCCCAGGCGTCCCAGGTTTTTGGGACTGCCGATGCCGGCCACACCGACGGTTATGGAAAAAACAACCAGGGGAACCACCACCATTTTGAGAAGGCGGAAAAAGACCGTCCCCAAGGGTTCCACCAAACGGGAGTTCTCACCCAAAACAAGCGCGAATCCGGCGCCGGCGGCCATGGCGATCAGTATTTGCCAGTGCAATTCAAGTTTCATGTGAGCACGTCCGGGAAAGAGTCGGGGCCTATCGCCAACCGCCACTTGCCCTCGGCGGATACGATATTACGGTTGTCACGGCAAGACCGGATAAAGGACGGGAAAAATTTCAGGGACGGCATCCGCGATCAAACGATTCCATAAGCCAGCATGGCGTCTGCAACTTTGGCAAACCCGGCGATATTGGCGCCCTTCACATAATCGTGGTAATCCCCCTTGCCTCCATATTTGATGCACTGCAGGTGGATTTCGCGCATGATCTCCTTGAGTCGGCCCTCGATTTCCTCGCGCCCCCAGACCAGGCGGATGCTGTTTTGCGTCATTTCCAGTCCGGAGACCGCAACCCCGCCCGCATTGGCGGCCTTGCCGGGGGCAAACAGAATTTTGGCATCCTGGAAAGCGGTTATCCCGTCAATCATAGTGGGCATGTTCGCCCCCTCGGCGATGGCTTTAAGACCGTTTTTAACCAGTGCGCGCGCGGTGTTTCCATCGATTTCATTCTGCGTAGCGCAGGGGAAGGCGAGGTCGCACGGTACGTTCCAGGGTTTTTCCCCGGCATGATACTCGCAACCGTATTTTTCGGCAAACTCCGATATACGGCCGCGCCGGACGTTTTTCAGGTCGAGGATGAACGCCAGTTTCTCTTCATTCAGGCCGTCGGCATCGTAGATATAGCCTCCGGAGTCTGACATGGTGACCACTTTCCCGCCCAATGTCATGATTTTCTGAGCACAGTATTGAGCCACGTTGCCCGAGCCGGAAACGATGCAGGTTTTTCCCTCAATCGAATCGCCGATATGATTCAGCATCTCCTCCATAAAGTACGCGCAACCGTAGCCGGTGGCTTCCTTGCGGATCAGGCTACCGCCGAATTCCAGAGCTTTTCCGGTCAGCGCGCCGGTAAATTCATTTTTCAGCCGCTTGTATTGTCCGAACATAAAACTGATTTCCCGCTCACCCACGCCGATATCGCCCGCCGGGACATCAATATGCTCGCCGATATGTTTGGACAATTCCGTCATAAACGCCTGGCAAAACCGCATGACTTCCCGCTCGGACTTGCCTTTGGGATTGAAATTCGCTCCTCCCTTGCTGGCTCCCATGGGCAGTGTGGTCAAACTGTTTTTGAAGGTTTGCTCAAACCCCAGGAATTTGAGGACACTTAAAGTCACCGTAGGATGAAACCTCAACCCACCCTTGTAAGGGCCGATGGCGTTGTTGAACTGGATCCGGTAACCGCGGTTGGTGCGGATGTTTCCCCGATCGTCTTCCCAGCACACCCGGAAAATAATGATACGATCGGGTTCGGTCATTCTTTCCAGGATACAGGTTTCCCGGTATTTGGGGCGTTCGTTGATAAAGGGGATCACCGATTGGGCGACTTCGCGCACGGCTTCATGAAATTCGGTCTCACCGGGGTTTCTGCGAATCAAGCCCTTCATAAAATCGTCAAGCTTCAGTTCATCCATTGGAGCGTTCCTCATTGTTTGTCATTCTTGATCGGACTTAAGATAAAATGGTATTCTATCTCAATAACGCATGACTTTGGTTTTTCCTTTTCTCCGTTTTGGGGAAATTCAATCCATGCTCCAGAACATGGGTCATGGTGGCTTTATCTATATGAAGGGAGCATTCCATGGCTTCAATAATTCTTCCCCAAAAATGGCGGACTCCGGAGCGGCAAATCACACCGGAATCGGTTTATCACAATCGCCGCGAGTTTTTAAAAGTCCTGGGCGTCGCCGGCATGGGGATCGCGGGAGCATTTTACACCTCCCCGGCGTGGTCGGCGACCCGGTTTTTCAACCTGGACGATTTTTTTGAAGAAAAAGAATTGAGGACGGATTTTCAAAAGATCGACAACCTCAAGCGCAATGCCGCCTACACTGTCAAGCGGCCCATCTCCGACGAGGAGGGGGCGCTCACCTATAATAATTTCTACGAATTCACCTCGGTCAAGGACGGGGTTTGGAAACTGGTGGAACAATTCAAACCGCGGCCCTGGCAACTGGAAATCACCGGCCATGTGGAAAACGCCGCGGTTTATGAGATCGACGACTTGATCCGTTCCATGCCCATCGAGGAAAGAGTTTACCGGCACCGCTGTGTCGAACGCTGGGCCATGGTAGTGCCCTGGAACGGCTTTTCCATGAAAGCGTTGATCGACAAGGTCCGGCCGACGCACAAGGCGAAATACGTGCGATTCGTCAGTTTCCTGGACCCGGAGGTGGCCCCCGGGCAAAAAAACAACTCCCGCCTGCCATGGCCCTACACCGAGGGTTTGACCCTGGCCGAAGCCATGAACGAGTTGACTTTTCTTTCAACAGGGATTTACGGTCACATGCAACCGGCACAGCATGGAGCCCCTATCCGGCTCGTAACGCCTTGGAAATACGGATACAAGAGTATCAAATCTATTACCAGGATCGAGTTCGTCGAAACTCAACCCAGCACTTTCTGGAACACCCTTGTACCGCACGAGTATGGGTTTGTATCCAATGTCGACCCGGACACACCCCATCCGCGTTGGTCGCAAAAATTCGAAAAAATGATCGGCACGGGAGAAGTTTACCCCACTCAAAAATTTAACGGTTACGGCGAATGGGTGTCTTCCCTTTACGCTTCAACCCCATGAACAGATTATCGATTCCCGGAAGACTAAAAGAGATTAAAACACTGCCGAATCCGGACGCCAGACGGAAAGCTTTAACGGCGTTGGCCGAAAAACTGCATCTCGCCGCGGACGCAGAGGATGCGGAGGACTCGGCAACCCCAACCTCGGAGCCGGAACTGGAAAAAAAGATCGACGCCGCCTATAAGAAATATGTCACCAGCCTGGCGCTGAAAATCGGCCTGTTGCTGATCCTGTTGTCGGGCGTCAACGCCATTGTAAGATCGTGCCAACCGACGTAAAGTTCCCGGCGGGCGGCGGCGGTTCTATCGACGGAAACAGCGGTTTGAAAGGAGCTTGAAGAGTCCGGTTTTTTTTTGTATGGTTATACTGATTTCCAATGACTTGGAGAACAACTGGTTGTTCTTCGCAGAGATAATCCGTTTCTCCGGTTCCACACTTTCTTAGGAGGACTTGTGATGAAAAAAGTTTTTGCGGTATTGTCGGCGGTTGGGTTGCTTTTGTTTGCGTTAACGGCCTTTGCCGGCGGAGAAGGGCCAATGCAGTTGCCGTCGGGAGCCAACGCCTCGGCCAACAAGCATAACAACGAAGGCATCGCCGAATGGAATAAAGGCAATTTTGAAGGTGCCTTGATGCATTTTCAGATGGCTTCAAAAATCGACGGCGCGGTAGGAGAAAGCCACTTTAATGAAGCGCTGTGCCTCGACAAGCTAGGCGAACACGGCGCCGCCGCAATGCATTTTAAAGCCGCCCGGGCGAACGCCCACGGCAACTTGAATATTTTGCAATCGGGAATATTAAACGCCCACGCACCTATAAAGGAAGGCTCCTGAAAGCCCTTTCTGGAATCGGTCCAAAAAAAACCGGTTTCCTCGCTCGAGGAAACCGGCGGACCGAAGGTCCTCCCTCTGCTTTATTGCTAAAATCCGCACACGGACCTTACGCTTCGGCGGGCAACATGACGGTAGCTTGCCAACCCGAGTCTGTGCAGGGGCGGGCTTGTTTCGTGCGCTTGTTTTTACGGCAAAGTGCCCGCCCAGTCATTGCATTCCATACCAGCATCATCGGCTCATGCAGTAACCGGGTTAGGTCGTTTTCTTGGCCGCGGATTTCTTGCCTTTTGGAGGCGCAAGGACATTGCGCTTGCGTTTGACGATTTTCCCCTTGTCCTTTTCAAAATCCACCTTAAGATAAACCGTGTTGGGGAAAAGTTTGTGCACCACACCCTGTTTCTTTTTCCCGGAGAAATCAAATTTAATGGTATCTCCAACTTTCATTTTAATCACCTCCCTGAATTCAGACGGCAAACCGGGCCGCGTCTTGCGACGACCGGTTTGCCAAAAACAGCCATGAAAGAAACGCAGACTAGT
>JBHHYO010000030.1:0-30282 GCA_046757665.1 Nitrospinales bacterium | reverse complement strand
GAGCTTTTTTTATGCCATAAACTTGCTTAAAAAAATGCAAAACTAGAGTTAAATTCAGCGGTTTCGGTAACTCGCCTTTTTCCTGGCATCTCTTGACCTTCTGTTAAATTAAAAAAACCCCGGCCCTGGGGCCGGGGTTTTGGTGTTGATTCGAGCAGGGTGACAAATGCTCAACCTCTGCGGCGTCGCGACGCCGTTACATCATGCCGCCCATGCCACCCATGCCGCCCATGCCACCCATGCCGCCGGGGGGCGGTCCGCCGTCCTTGTTTTCCTCCGGCAGGTCGGCGATCAGAGCTTCCGTGGTCAGCAACAGGGATGAGATGCTGGCGGCGTTTTGCAGGGCGGTGCGGGCGACTTTCGCCGGGTCGATGATGCCGGCTTTCAGCATGTCGGTGAACTCGCCCGTTTTGGCGTCGTAACCCTGTGAGCCTTTCAGGCCCTTGACTTTCTGGGCGATGACGGTGCCTTCCTCGCCGACGTTGGCGGCGATCTGGCGGATAGGCTCCTCGAGGGCGCGCTTGACGATCTTTACGCCCAGCAGGTAGTCGTGGTCGCCGTCCAGCTTGTCAAGGCAGGGGATGGCTCGCAGATAGGCCACGCCGCCTCCGGGAATGATGCCCTCCTCGACGGCGGCTCGCGTGGCATGCAGGGCATCCTCGACGCGGGCTTTCTTTTCCTTCATTTCCGTCTCGGTGGCGGCGCCCACTTTGATGATCGCCACGCCACCCACCAGCTTCGCCAGGCGCTCCTGCAATTTCTCCCGGTCGTAGTCGGAGGTGGTCTCGTCGATCTGGGTGCGGATTTGCTTGACCCGCGCCTGGATGTTGGCGGCCTTGCCCTTGCCGTCGACGATGGTGGTGTTTTCCTTGTCGATGGTGATGCGCTTGGCCTGGCCCAAGTCGTCCATGACGATGTTTTCGAGTTTGACGCCGATGTCCTCGGTGATGACCTTGCCGCCGGTGAGGACGGCGATGTCATTGAGCATATCTTTTCTGCGGTCGCCGAAACCCGGCGCCTTGACCGCGCAGACGTTGAGGGTGCCGCGCAGTTTGTTCACTACCAGCGTGGCCAGGGCCTCGCCTTCCACTTCCTCGGCGATGATCAGGAGGGGTTTGCCGCTCTTGGCGATTTTCTCCAGGATCGGCAGAAGGTCCTTCATGCTGGTGATTTTCTTTTCATGGAGCAGGATGTAGCAGTCTTCCAGAACCGCTTCCATGCGCTCGGAGTCGGTGACGAAATAGGGGGACAGGTAGCCGCGGTCGAACTGCATTCCCTCGACGATTTCCAGCGAGGTTTCCATGCTTTTGGCTTCCTCGACGGTGATAACGCCGTCCTTGCCCACCTTGTCCATCGCCTCGGCGATCAGGTCGCCGATGGTGCTGTCGTGGTTGGCGGAGATGGTGCCGACCTGGGAAATTTCGTTTTTGTCCTTGGTGGGTTTAGCCTGTTTCTTGATGTGGGGCACCACGGCGTTGACGGCGTCTTCGATGCCGCGTTTGATGTCCATGGGGTTGGCGCCGGCGGTGACGTTTTTCAGTCCTTCGCGGTAAATGGCCTGCGCCAGAACGGTGGCGGTGGTGGTGCCGTCGCCGGCGTTGTCGCTGGTTTTGCTGGCGACCTCGTTGACCATCTGCGCGCCCATGTTTTCAAAGGGGCATTTGACTTCGATCTCCTTGGCGACGGTGACGCCGTCCTTGGTGATGGTGGGCGAACCGAATTTCTTGTCGATCACCACGTTGCGGCCCTTCGGCCCCAGGGTGAGCTTCACCGTGTCGGCCAACTGGTTTACGCCGTCCAGAATCTTGCGTCTTGCTTCTTCATGATAAATAATTTGTTTTGCCATAATGAAAAGGACTCCTTATATTTGGAAAATGGTTTGAATCGGTTTGTGAAGGGTCGGTTTACTTTTCGATAATACCGAGAACGTCGTCTTCCCGCATGAGCAGGTAATCTTCGCCATCCACCTTGATTTCCGTGCCGGCATATTTGCCGTAAAGAACCTTGTCGCCCACTTTCAGTTCGGGCTTGGTGCGGGATCCGTTTTCGTTGACTTTCCCTTCGCCGACGGCCTTGACGCGGCCTTCGATGGGTTTTTCCTTGGCGGAATCAGGAATAATAATTCCACCTTTCATGACTTCCTTTTCAAGGATGGGCTGGACAAGAATCCGATCTTGCAAAGGACGAATTTTCATAAACATCTCCTTTTGAATGAAAAAAATGTTAAACTTAAGCCACTTGTGACCCTGATTGGGCCGTTGGGGCTTTTTTCGTTGGATATCGCGGTTGAAAAAGGCTTTTACCCCTCCACTGCGAGCCCTTGGAACCTGAAAATCATGGGAAAACAGATTATTGGCACTCTTTTGTGGTGAGTGCTAGTAGTTAAAATAATAAGACCGATTTTTGAAAAAGCAAGTTCCGATCCGAAAAAAATTGCATTTTTTTTGATTTTTGACGAAACCGGGTCGGAAAAGCCGGGATCAGGCGGAGAAAAATCGAGCGGAATGGCGGGATGAAAAAAAAGCCGGAAAAAAAGTTGGAGATGTTCCTCAATCCCAATCCGGAAAGGGATTATGAAATCCACATGGAGTGCCCGGAGTTCACCTGCCTGTGCCCCCGCACCGGCCAGCCGGATTTTGCCGTCCTGGACATCTGCTACGTGCCCGATCGTCTATGTATTGAATTGAAATCATTGAAGTTATATTTGTGGTCTTACCGGAACGAGGGGGCGTTTCACGAGGCGGTGGTCAACAAAATTCTCGACGACCTGGCCTCTGCCTGCAAGCCCAGAAAAATGACGGTGGCAGGGGATTTTTATGTGCGCGGCGGAATCCACACGACGGTGACCGCCGAGTATCAGGCGCCGAGGAAACGCAAAAAACCGCTCCGGAAAAAACCGGGATAAAATCCGGCGGCAAACCATTTCAAACTCGCCACAGTGGCGGAACAATGATTTCATCCGCCCGGCAACGCTTATCGGGAGATTTTTGGAAAATGAACCGAATGGGAGAATGCACGCGGTGCGGCGTATGTTGTCAAACCGTGAACATCACCGCCGTGCGGGATGTCGCCCTGGCGCAACATCGAAGCCTGGACGAATTGAAACTTTACCTTTCCTACCGGGGGATTCGGGTGGTGGGGGAGGACGAAAAAAACAACCTTCTTTTTTATTCCCTCGATGTTCCTTGCCGGCAACTGACGCCGGACAACCGGTGCCGGGTTCATAACACGCCGCAAAAACCTCTTCTGTGTTATCGTTATCCCTGGGAGAGGGACGATGTCGAGGAATGCGGCTACACGTTTGCGTAAAATTCGTTTTGACGGTATTCTGTTCATATGGTAAACCTAAAGAGTCGGGCTGGCCGCCGTTCGGCGCGCCGGTCCCGCCGTTTTGAGGCGAAAGAAAAAGCGCTGTTTTTGCTGAATCGGGTCCATGTCCGACCGCTACGCTGACAACGATGACGGGACGATTACCGACCGTTTCACCGGATTGATGTGGCAGGAGAGCGACTCGTACGCGCAAAACGGCAACTACCTGAGCTGGTACGAGGCCGAGGATTACGTCCGCGAGTTGAACCGGAAAAGACTCGGCGGTTACGACGACTGGCGGATGCCCGGCAGAATGGAGGTTCAAAGCATCTATGAGCTGGGCAAGACCTTCGAGTCCCGCGGCAGACGGTACACCTTGCACATCGACCCGTTGTTCGAGTTCAGTTACGGCAGTTGTTTTTGGACCAGTCGGACGCGCTTGTCGGCGGCGCTGGCTTTCGAGTTCGACGTGGGCGACATCCGTTGGTATCCCCGGGGTAGCGAGTCGGCTTCCGTGCGTGCCGTACGGCTTGAGATGAACCAGTTTAAGCTGTTGTCGTTTTATAACTTAAAGAGAAAGGATGATGGGAATCCGAAATTTTGAGACGCCGGTGGAGTCGGCGGTTTCAGAATCCATGCCCGGACCCGTCATGGCGACCATTTTGGAAAAACCACCCGTCCGGCTAATCCGCCGTGAGAAAGAAAAAGTCTGGAAATTGAAGAAATCGCAATGGTGGCAGGCCAAGCTGAGCGCCGGCACGTGCCACTACTGCGGCAAAAAATTCCCCCGCTCCGAACTGACGATGGACCATGTCGTCCCCTTGGCCCGGGGAGGAAGAAGCGTCAAGGGCAATGTCGTCGTCTCCTGCCGGCCCTGCAACCACGACAAAAAATATTACACGCCCGCCGAAATCATCCTGCAAAATCATTTCAACGAGGAAATCGTTTTTTAAAAAGATGCGTGACCAGGAAAATCAAACCGTCGACTCGAGCGTCTACGATAAAGAGTATTTTGAGGCGACGGATGGTGCGGATTATTTTCAGGCAAATCAAACGGCGCCGAAATTTTTGAAAGCCGTTCGGTTGTCGAATCTCCGGGAAGGCGACCGTGTGCTTGACCTGGGGTGCGGTCGAGGCGACTTGGCCCTTGCTTTGGCTGAGGCTGGCGCTGACGTGGTGGGGATCGATTATGCCGCCGGCGCCGTCGAAATCGCCAAAAAAGCGCTCGACCAGAGGCCGAAACAGGGGCAAAAGAACATCAAGCTGTTGCGTTCTGATGCCACCCGGCTGGGGTTTTCCGGTCAGACGTTTAATTGCGTGTTTATGATGGACATCGCGGAGCATTTGTATCCCGATCAGTTGCGCCGGACGTTTTTGGAATGCCACCGGGTGTTGCAAACCGGCGGCAGACTGATCGTTCATACCTCGCCAAACCGGTGGTACAACGACATCGGTTATCCCCTGTGGGAAAGGCCAATTAACAAATTTCTTAATAAATTTTTTGGGCAAAACCTGTTAACGCGGCCCATCCGCAACGAAATGGATTTGAAGGTTCATGTGAACGAGCACACGGTTGTGAGCCTGAAAAAATATTTTGTGACTGCCGGTTTTCAGCCTAAAATCTGGCTTGGTTCTGAATACGTTCTGCCGGTGAAAAAAGATTCCGCAGTCATGCAAGTGATGGAAGTTTGCCGCCAGGTCGTTTGCCACGCTTTCCCTGTCTCCTTGGTCCCGCCGTTGAATTATATGTTCAGCAACAATATTTGGGCTATTGGAAAAAAACGTGCTGATTGAAAAAATAAAGCAAAAAAAGGCACGCATCGGTGTTATCGGGCTGGGCTATGTGGGACTGCCGCTGATGCTGGAGTTCGGCAAGGCGGGGTTTCCCGTGGCCGGACTGGACCTCGACCCGGAAAAAATCGCCCGGCTGTCCAGGGGCCAAAGTTATATCAGGCACATTCCCGACGAGGCCATCCGTCCGCTGGTCGAAAGCGGCCGATTGGAACTGGGTACGGAGTTTGCCGCGGTTTCGGGTTGGGATTGCATTTTGATCTGCGTGCCGACACCCTTGAACCGCAACCGGTCTCCCAATCTGACTTATATCGTTTCCACCGCCCGGCAGGTTTCGCCGTACCTGGCCAAGGGCCAGTTGGTGGTGCTGGAGTCCACCACTTATCCCGGCACGACGCAGGAAGTGCTGGCGCCGGAACTGGAGTCTGCCTCCGGGTTGCAGGCGGGCCGGGATTTTTTCGTCGCGTACTCTCCCGAGCGGGAGGACCCGAACAACAAACAGTACGCCACAGCGACGATTCCCAAGGTGGTGGGCGCGGATTCCGCGCAGGAACTGGCTGTCGCCGATGCGCTTTATCGGTCCATCGTCAAAAAAACCGTGCCGGTTTCCGATACCCGCACCGCCGAGGCGACCAAGTTGATGGAAAATATCTTTCGCTCGGTCAACATCGCCCTGGTCAATGAAATGAAAATTATTCTGGACGCCATGGGGATCGATGTCTGGGAAGTGGTCGCCGCCGCCGCCACCAAGCCGTTCGGTTACATGCCCTTTTATCCCGGCCCCGGCCTGGGGGGGCACTGCATCCCCATCGACCCGTTTTACCTGGCCTGGAAAGCCAGGGAATACGATATCCCAACCCGGTTTATCGAACTGGCGGGCGAAATCAACGTTTCCATGCCCGAGTACGTTTTCCGGAAAATACTGACCGGCCTGAACCGGGCCGGGAAAAGCCTGAACGGCAGTCGTATCCTGATCCTGGGCGTCGCCTACAAAAAAGACGTCGATGACGACCGCGAATCCGTCAGTTTTAAAATCATGGATATGCTGACCTGCTTCGGCGCGTGCGTCGAATATAACGATCCGTATGTCCCGGAAATCGGCGCCAAAAGGGATTATCCGCGGTTCGTGGGGAAAAAACAGGTGCCTCTCGACGATCTGTCCGACTTCGACCTGACGGTGATCTTGACCGACCATTCGCGCTACGATTACGAAAAAATCGTCGCCGATTCCAAAATCGTCGTGGACACCCGCAACGCCTGCCGCAATATTAACTCCGATAAAATCATCAAGGCCTGAGCGGTCGAGAGCCCGCGGCTTGCCGTCTATTGAGGTGTTATGCAGATTCTGCTACACACGGATTTTTTGCTGAACGCCTGCTCCGATGAGGTGGCGCCCGGCGGCGACCGGTTGCTGGAGCTTTGCCGGCAAAAGAAGATAAAAGCCTGGGTGGCCGCCTGCGTTCTGCCGGCGGTCGCCGGGCAAGTCCGCAATCCATCGGGTACCGGTAAATTGAAAGCCTGGCTGGACGTCGTTTCCATCCTGCCCTTGACGAGCGTGGAAATCCGGGAGTCTCTTTTTTCATCGGACCTGGGGGTGACGGAATCCCTGTCGGCGCAAGCGGTGCGCGGCCTGGGCCTGGCGGGAATCGTGACTCTTGACGCGACAGCCTTCGATCGGATGGACGTCAGGACGTTCCATCCCCAGGATTTGCCGGAACTTGTCGGAGACCGGGCGGTCGATGCGGTTCCGTTGATCGACCTGCCCGCAGGCTACCATGAGTTCTGTGAGGAACTGGAACACGGGCTGGTCGGCGTGGTGCGTTCCGGGCGGTTCATCCTCGGCCCCCAGGTGGCGGAACTGGAAACGAAAATCGCCGCCTACTGCCAATGCCGGTACGCCGTTGGCGTGTCCTCCGGAACCGACGCTTTGATGATCGCGCTGATGGCCGCCGGAGTAGGGCCGGGCGATGAAGTCGTTACCACCTCGTACACGTTCTTCGCCACGCTGGGGTCCATCGCGCGGTTGGGAGCCAGGCCGGTTCTGGTGGACATCGAGCCGGCAAGTTGCAACATCGATCCTGACCGCATTGAAGAAAAAATCACCGCAAAAACCCGCGCCATCCTTCCCGTTCATCTTTACGGCCAGTGCGCCGACATGGACCCCATCCTGGACCTGGCGAAAAAACACGGACTGGTCGTCATCGAGGACGCGGCGCAGGCCATCGGCTCGGAATACAAATTCAAGCGTGCCGGGTCGCTGGGCGACTACGGTTGTTTCTCGTTTTTCCCGACGAAGAACCTGGGCGGGCTGGGCGACGGCGGCATGGTCACCACAAACTCCGAGGAAGCCGCCGACCGATTGCGCGTTCTGCGGGTACACGGCTCCCGGCCCAAGTATCATCACAAACTCGTCGGCGGCAATTTCCGCCTGGACGCCTTGCAGGCCGCCGCGGTCGCCGCCAAGTTGAAATACCTCGAAGGCTGGCACGACAAACGACGGCAAGGCGCCGAAACCTACAACCGCCTGATCGAGGAGCGGGGCCTGGCGGACACCATCCGCGCACCGCGGGAAATTTTCCCCCGGCACATCTACAACCAATACGTGATCCGCGTGCCGGAGCGGCGCGACGAGTTGATGGAATTTCTAAAGCAAAAGGGAATCGGCGCGGAGGTTTATTATCCCGTCCCCATGCACCGGCAAGAGTGTTTCGCCGGCCTGGGCTATCGGGCGGGAAACTTCCCCGAATCCGAAAAAGCCGCCGCCGAAACCCTCGCTCTCCCCATCTCCCCGGAAGTGACCGGTCAACAGCAGGAATATGTGGTTGCGGCGATCGAGGATTTTTTTAATAAACGGTAAGGCGTTCTTCCCGGCGGTTCAACCGGCCCGGACAAGGACCAGCTTACAAACTGCGCCTGCATGAAAGACGGGAGAAAGTTATCCATTGATACGTCGTCTTAACGGGGGGCAACTCCTGAAATTGGCAATCGTGCTTATCCTTGTGGTTCTCGGCGTGAGAGGCTGGATGGCGGGAAGTCTGCCCATCATGGATTCGACGGAGGCGCGCTATGCGGAGATATCCAGAAAGATGATGGAAACATCCAACTGGATAACCCCGCAGTACGATTACGGCGTTCCCTTCTGGGGCAAACCGCCGCTTGCGTTCTGGGTTTCAGCTGTGGGGATCAAACTGTTTGGTCCCTCGCCGCTGGTTGCCCGTGCCGGAATTTTCCTGACTTCGATTGCGCTGTTGCTGGTCTATGGTTTGTGGATAAGTCAAGCGGTGGATAAACGATTGGCGGCCGTGGCAACGCTGATGCTGGCCAGTTCGGCCGTTTATTTTATATCCGCCGCCGCGGTCATGACCGATATCATGCTGACCGCGGCAGTTACGATAAGCCTCATTGCGTTTTGGCGAAGAGCGCATGGCGATGGCCGGACCTGGGAACTTGCATTTTTTATAAGCCTGGGGTGCGGCCTGCTGGCAAAGGGACCGATTACCTTCATTTTTGTTTTCTTCCCCGTGATTCTCTGGTCGCTGGTCATTGATAGAAAATTTTCGGCAATTAAAAGATTCTCCTGGGTCTCCGGGAGCGCCGTCACTTTGCTGGTTGCCGCGCCCTGGTATGCCATCGCGGAATATAAAACCCCGGGGTTCCTCAACTATTTTATTATCGGTGAACACGTCAAACGGTTTTTGGTGAGTGGATGGAAAGGCGACCTGTACGGTCATGCCCACTCCATGCCTCTGGGGATGGTCTGGGTGTTCCTGGTGATTGGTATGATTCCCTGGAGCTTGACACTGATACCGTCGTTACGCATCCGGAAAAACTCGACACAGCTTAAAGAAAGGTTCAAAAAACATCGTTCGCTAATGCTGTTCTGCTTTTTCTGGATGCTCGGTCCCCTCTGTCTTTTTACCCTTTCCCGCCACATTTTATGGACCTATGTCTTGCCGGGCGTGCCGGGAGCCATCCTGTTGCTCGCATTGGCATTGTTTGGAACGGCCGAAGATTCCCAAAGGCGCCTGATGGTTAACGTATCAACAATTTCCGGGATCATGATGGCGGTTCTGGTTGTTGCGACGTTATGGGTAAAGAATACGGGGTTTATCATGCAACATACCCAGAAGCGCATTGTGGATGCCTATGAGGAGTTGCGCCCCACAGTTGACAGCGGGCTCTATTACTTTGGGGACCTGTATCACTCCGCCGAATATTATTCCGGCGGCAAGGCAAAATACATGGCGTCCGGCCCATTGCTGATTGCGCTGACGAAAAATGCGACGATAGATTTTATTGCCGTGAAACAGGCTAAACTCCATTCGCTTCCCCAGGAGGTGAGGGACAGTTTTTTCAAGGTAGGCCAATACAATACGCAACTGCTCCTGGAAGAAAAAGCCGCACCCGCTTTACCTCCTCACCTGAAGTAAAATAATACAGGGGCCACCTATTAGAAAGCTCCAGTCAATAGCAAAAACTCTCCTCCCTCTCGTGCCGGGCATGAAAAATCGTTTTGCCAATGTGTATAGCTTCGCTATATTTGGTGTATGAAAGGGGACGCTTTGCATGAGTGTACTGGTTTGATTGCCATTGCGAGGAGGCCAGGCCGACGAAGCAATCCAGAAAGGACCCGTTCCCACCGGGCGTGGCCCGGCTGGATCGCTACGCCGCGGAGCGGCGGCCCTGTAGGCTTTTTCTTTTAACTTGTTGCGGTTAGCTGAATATACCCTGTCCGGCGCGGGGCACAATATGAGAAAGCTCCTGCGAGCTTTCTTATTGTTTCTTTTTTGGCGGCTCCTCAAAAACCGTTTTCAACCGCTCGCCGCGTGAAAAACAGATTCATCTTTCACCCGGCACTCTGAAAAATAGACTTTTTCAGGGACGACTACATATAGCGCCAAATGCAGGTATGCTCGAGAGAAAGGCCTTTAGATTTGCCACGTTATGCTACCAATAAATCGCCTGCCTTTAAGCCGGCCCGGAAGTTTGATAGGATGCGGTGCGTCGGTAAAAATGAATCCGTAACCCAGGCAAGAGATGGCCGAGACAAAAATATTTTTCCCCGCGGACTCGCCTTTTTTGCAACAGGACCCGCGCAAGGACCGTTGGGCGATTCCCTACAACTTCGAGTGTCTCAATGCCCGCGTGGAGAACCTGTTGTGGAAACAAAAAGACGCCGTGGCGGGCAAGAGGATTCTGGACGTTGCGTGTCATATGGGAACGTTTGCCTGTGCCGCCTTGCAAATGGACGCCGCCTTCGTGCAGGGGGTGGATGTGGAAGAGGAACGCTTAAAGCAGGGCAGAGCGTTGTTCGAGCAGTTG
The DNA here is from genome assembly GCA_046757665.1 of Nitrospinales bacterium. Classification (GTDB taxonomy): domain Bacteria; phylum Nitrospinota; class Nitrospinia; order Nitrospinales; family JAJDAT01; genus JBHHYO01. The sequence continues at coordinate 19,860 of JBHHYO010000030.1, read as the reverse complement.
CGGCTCCCGAAAGACCGTTACAGACTCGAACCCGGGGAGGTGCCGGGGTTTCTGGAAACGCTCAAGGAAAACAGCTTCGACACCATTTTTTGTTTCGGAATACTTTATTACCTGGCGGAGCCGCTGGGTGTGCTGAGGCAGATGCGCCGGCTGGCCCGCGAGACGATTTTGGTCGATACCTTTACGACGGCCTATTGCGCCCTGCAGGGCAAGGAAGCGCCGGAAATCCTGGCCCGCATTCAGGACGACGCCCTGCTGGACCTGCCGTTGATGATGACCACCGCCACGCAGGCGCGAAAAAAAGACTACCGCCTGCCGCATTCCTTCCGCCGGAAGAACAGGGAATTGAGTTTGATGACGTTCCCCAGCGCCGCCCTGCTGGAACGCTGGTTTGAGGTTCTGGGCATGGAATACCAGCGCCTGGACTGGTCGCCTTATATCGTCCGCCCCGTCCATTGGCGGGAACTGGCCGGCCCGCGGCAGAAAAAGGAGTCGCACTGGGCCGATGTCTATGCCTGCGGAGTCAGGCTGTCCTACCGGCTTTTCCTCTGAGGCCGCCGGCGGCGAAGGCTAATCGGTATTTATTCCAAACGCCGGCGGGTCAAACAGGTCCAGCAACAATTGAAGGGAGGCCAGCTTCCGGTAATCGCCTTCCTTGTATATCCGTTGAAATTGCTCGATCATCTTTTTGAGTTTTGGGTCGTCGGTGGTTTCATAAAGAGCTGTCGAACTGCCCGTGGTCCTGGAAGCAAAAACGTTGTTCTCTTTTCCGGTAAGCAGCCAATCCAGATTTATACCTTCTCGTTCACAAAGAATGATCAGCTTGTCGGTGGGAATGCTGTTTCTTCTTTTTCGCTCCGAAAGAGCGGTTTCGCTGAGGTTTAGCTTTTTCGCGACTTCATAATCGTAGCGCAACTTCAGGGCGCTTTTGATTCGTTTGATGACTTCAATCAGGCTCATTTTTACAAAATCCCCTTGCCGGAGCGTTTAGAAATAAGCAAACTGGAAAGCATTAATTTGAGGATAGGATGAGAAACAGGGTCAGCCGTTTTTCCTGCATGGGAACGGTGTCGTGACAAGCCGTTTCCGGATCATTTGTTCAAAAGCCGAAGGACAATTCCACATCCCCCCGCGAGGACAGGAAAATGTATCGCCCCAAGACCATTCGGCATGGTAAAATTAAATATTCTAGCATAAGGGGAGGTTTATTTTAAAGTTTTTTTGTGGTTTTGAGGAAAATTTTTTGCAATCGATTTTGCCCAAAAGCAGAGTTTGCCAGGTAAAAAGGCAAAAGCTAAAACGATTCCGCCAAAGTAACATCCTATACAAAAGGTTATTTCCATCTGTGGGATAAAAGCCGGAGCGGCAAGGGGCGGAAACAGCATGGTGAAGAAAGCGATCGGCGTCAAAAGGCTGTGGTTCGCCGGGTGTTGCCTGATGTTGATACCGGGTTTTCTCGCCTTTCCGTTGGGTGCCCAGGGTAAAGAGGAGCCGGAAATCGGGCCGCCGGACGTTTTTGCCCATGTGGCGTTGATGCGCGAGGAACTCGATCTGGTCCGCCGTTACATGGGCAAACCCAGGGACGAGCGTCCCGAAATCAAAGTCAGGAATGCCGCGCCGCGCGAAGTCTTTTTTCAGGCCTTGACGCTTTTCCGCAAGGCCGATCAGTTGTGTTTTGAGTTGACGCGGCGGCGGGCGGTGATGCGGAGCTTCCCGGCCTCGGAAATCCGGGCGTCTCATGTTTTTGTGCTGGTGCGCGCGGCTCTGAAATGCCTGCGGCTGATAAAAAAAGAACTGGGAATAAACGAAATCCGGACCGTGCCGGCACGGGACCCGGCTAAAACTCCCACGGATGTGTTTCGCCTGATTGTGCAGGTCAACCGCCAATTGAATCTTCTCCTGATCCGACGGTTTTCCCCCAGCGATGTTTACCAGCAGGTCACCCAGGCGATCAATTACGCGGCGTTTCTTTTAAGGCGTTTTCCGGATGTGCGGACAAGGATTCCGGCCGCGCCGGCTTTTGAGAGCGGCAAATTCCCGGCCGATGTTTATCTCCGCCTCATCAAATGTTTTGGTCTGATTCAGGAAATCGCCCACCGCTCGGGATTGACCATGCTGGAACGGGAGGAAACGGAAGAGGATTTGACTCGCATCAATCCCGGAGACGATTATAATATGGCATCCTTGATTGTCTCCGAGTTGGCGTATATCAACCGAAAAGCCGGAAACACCGCGCCTCCGGAATCGTATTTCCCGGGTCTCAAGTTTTCCTCGCATGTTTATCAGAGGGTTGGAATTCTGGAAATCCAGCTCTCGGAACTGCTGAAGCAGGTGAAAGCCCAGCCGAATTGGCTGAGCGGATAGGGGATTGGGATGCAAGTTTTGCCGGGGGACATCCGGACCGTGAAAAACAGCCTGAAGCAAAAGCTGTTGTTTTCCCACCTGAGCCTGGCGGGCATTGGGGTTGTTTTGTTGCTGGTCGCTTTAATCTCCACCCTCTGGTTACGAGACAGCACACTGCGTCTGGCCTTGGAAAGCGGGCCGAAATTTGAAGCCTTGAAAAGTCTGGAAAACGGGGTTCAACACTCGCTGGCGGCATTGCGCGGCTGGGTGGTGTTGGGCAATCCGGAGTTTCAAAAGGAGAGAAGAGCCACCTGGGAAAAAGAAATATGGCCGTGGGTGGACGAACTGGAAAAACACCTGCACATCCCGGCGGCGTTGGCAAAACAGCATCCGCTGGAGAAACTGGAACGCCTTTTGGCCGATTTGTCTGAATGGCAATGGCGCATTGCCGACGTGGCCAATACACCCGGTAATGAGCCCGCGCAAGTGGCCTTCCAGCACAACATGGCGCCGGTGACGGATTCCATCGAGACAGGTCTCGCCGATCTCGTCAAACTGACAAAAAGACCGCGAAAAACTGCAAAGGGAAAGATTTTGCTGGTTCCCTTGCTTGAATTTCGCCATTTGTTCAGTCAGTGCCGCGGTCTGCTGGTAAGTTTTCTGAGAACGGCCGACCCTGGACACGAGGAACGGTTCCATCGAAAACTGAACTCCGCTTTGCGGTTGTGGCGGATTATAAGCGACAACAAGGATGGGCTGACCGGGGAGCAGAAGGAGTTGCTCCGCTGGATTGGCTCTGAATTCAAGGCGTACGTTTTTTTCAGCCGGGAAATTTTGTCCTTGAGAAAAGGCGGCACCTGGAATGTGGCGCAAGACTGGCTGGGTCGTCAAGCGTTGCCGCTGGAACGGAAAATCAGTGACCGGTTGCGATTGCTTTTGCGCGCCGTGGAGCAGGAAGTGGAGAGAAATGCCAAGGAAGCCACCGCCTTCAGCCGGATTGCCATACCGCTCATTTGGGTCTCTATTGTGGTCATGATTGTCGCCGCGGTTTTTATATCCAAATACGGCGCCGAGCAAATCACCCGGCCCATCGGGGTTCTGGTTCGCGGGGTCAAGAAGTTTGCCCGGGGCCGCCTGTCGGCGAATATCCCGGTTGCCAGCGGCGATGAGGTGGGAGTCCTTACCCAGTCCTTCAATGCCATGCGGGTGTCTCTTGAGGAAAGCTACGGCCGCACACAGGCCATTGTCGATTCCGCCGTGGACGGGATCATCACCTTTGATCCGCATGGGACGGTGGAGTCATTCAATAAAGCCGCGGAGCGCATTTTCGGATACTCCGCCGGGGAAGTGGTTGGCCGAAATATTAAAATGCTTGTTCCGCAATCCCTTTTCAAGAAGTTGGATGAGTATTTCACGGACGACAAACTTAAGACCGGAGTCCGGAGCGGGGGAATCGTGCGTGAAATACAAGGCAAACGCAAGGAGGGTTCGGTCTTTCCCATGGACCTTGCCATCAGCGAAATGCGCAGGGGCAACAAACCGTTATTGATCGCAATCGTGCGGGACATTTCCGACCGCAAGCGGATCGAGGAAGACCTGGAAAGGCACCGCGGTTATCTCGAGGAACTGGTGGAAGAGCGAACCCGCGCGCTGAAGGCCGCCCAGAAAGAACTGGTGCGCAAGGAACGGCTGGCGATACTGGGGGAGCTTTCCGCCAAGGTCAGCCATGAATTGCGCAATCCCCTGGGAATTGTCCGCAACGTTACGTTCTCTCTGGCGCAACTGCTCCGGGGAAACAAGGACGCCGAAAGGCCGCTGACCCTGGCCAACCGCGCTATTGAGCGTTGTGACAACATCATCGAGGAACTTCTGGACTATGCGCGGCCCCATGAAAGAAATTTGGAACCTACAGATGTCGACCGTTTGCTCGATGAGTTGATCGATGAACAAACACCGCCGGAACCGGTGACGGTAATCAGAAAATTGGCCGCGGGAGTCAAAGTCGACCTGGACCGGGAAAGGTTTCGCCGCGCCATGATCAATGTCCTGCACAACGGTTATCAGGCCTTGATCGAAAAATGTAACCGCGAGAATGGGAATACCGGAAGAAAAACCGAATGTCGTCTGTTTGTAGAAACCCGAATCGCCGGGAGCAGACTGGAAATTCGGATCCAGGATACGGGCATTGGTATCCCGCGGGATCAACTGGAAAAAATTTTTGAGCCGCTTTACAGTACGAAAAGTTTCGGTGTCGGTCTCGGACTGTCGATTGTCAGGGAAATCCTGCAACAGCACGGGGGAGGAATCGAAATAAAAAGTCAGCCGGGAGAATCTACGACGGTCATCTTGTGGTTGCCGTTGAAAGCCGGCGTCAACACCGTATGAGTGAGAATGCCATGACTTCAGAGAAAAAAGATTCCGACCGCCGCGTTTTGATTGTTGATGACGACCATGATGTGGCGGAAAGCCTTGCCGGTGTTTTGAAACTGCAAGGGTATACCACATCCCTGGCGCATAGTGAAGAAGGGGCTCTGACGGCGATTAAACAATTCGATGCCCAGGTGGCTTTGCTCGACATACGCCTGGGGTCCGCCAACGGCATCGATTTGATTTCTCAAGTCAAAAAAATCCGGCCCGGAATCCTTTGCGTTATGATCACCGGCTTCGGCTCCATTGACACCGCCATCCGGGCCTTGAAGGAAGGCGCTTACGATTATCTGAGAAAACCGACCAATCCGTCGGAACTTTTTGCCACCCTGGACCGCTGTTTTGAAAAAATCACCCTGGAACGGGAAAAGGCCGCCGCCGAAGAAGAGATCAAGGTGCAGGCGCAACAGCTCCGCGCCTCCTTCAATCAAGCCGCTATCGGCATGGCTCACCTGGACCTTGAGGGCCGCTGGATTTTGCTGAATCAGAAACTTTGCGATATTGTGGGTTACACAAAAGAGGAACTGTTGCAAAAAACATTTTATGAAATCATCCATCCCGATGATATTCTGGAAAGCAGGGTGAACGTCAAGTGGTTGCTGGCCGGGGAGATCGACCACTTTATCCAGGAAAAGCGTTATCTTCGCAAGGACGGTTCGGAAGTTTGGGTCAATTTAACCTTGTCGCTCGTTCGCGGCGCGGATGGCCAGCCGAAAAACTTCGTTGCCATTATCGAGGATATTAACGAACGAAAACTGGCGGAGGAAAACCTGAGGAAGGCTCATGCCAAACTCGAATTGATGAGTTTTGACGGGCAGAGCCGAAACCTGAAAAAGCTGATCCTGGGCAATGAAAGATATACCACGGGGAAATGTATCCATCCGCATCAAACCCTGGAACGGCGGCGGGAGATCGCCAAAATTCAAAACCCGTTCGCTACCGTGATTGCCTGCGCCGATTCAAGAGTTTCGCCTGAAATCATTTTTGACCAGGGACTCGGTGATTTGTTTGTTTTGAAGGTGGCGGGGAACGTTCTGAATGACATGATTTTGGGTAGCCTGGAATATTCGGTTCAGTTCCTCTCGGTTGAATTGATTGTGGTTTTGGGCCACAAGCGATGCGGCGCGGTGAATGCCGCCTTGTCCGGAAATTCTCCCGAGGGGCACATCGGTAGCCTGGTCGAGGCTCTTGCGCCGGCAATTGAAAAAGCAAAAGACCGGCCGGGCGACGTTGCCGATAACGTGGCGCGGGAAAACGTCCGCGGCGTGGTTAAACAGTTAAAGGAATCGATGCCCATTCTCAATGAAAGGGTCAACCAGGAAAAACTGCAAATCGTCGGCGCGTTTTACGATTTGGATACCGGAACCCTCGAGATACTTGATGAAGGAGCATGACCATCGTTCCCTGGAGAATTATTGAAGAAGGAAGGGATGACGGCGTGCTCAACATGGTCACCGACCGGGCCGTGCTTCAGGCGTGCAACCAGGGCAAGGCCCCGCCGACCCTGAGGCTTTACGGATGGAAACAACCGACGCTGAGCATCGGTTATTCGCAAAACGCGGCGTTGCAGGTGGACGTGGCACGTTGCCGCGATTTGAATATCCCCATCGTGCGGCGCCCCACCGGCGGCCGTGCCGTCTTGCATGACGCGGAACTGACCTACTGCGTTGTCGCGCCGATCCGGCACCCGAGATTCTCCGGCAGTCTTCGGCAAACGTTTTACAAAATTTCCCATGCCCTGATGCGGGGCCTCGATCAACTGGGAATCCGGGAGACCGCCATAAACAGGCAGAGCCGTCGCGGCGGGCGGCAGGATCAAACCGGCAGTCCGGCGTGCTTTGCCGTCTGCCGTCCGTTTGAAACCGCCGTGGGAAACGGAAAACTCATCGGCAGCGCCCAACGCCGGTTGCACAATGCGTTTCTTCAGCACGGCTCCGTGTTGATTGACATGAACCGGGAACAATTGAATTCACTGCTACGGTTTGAAAACCCGGAGGCGAGCCGGTCTCACCTGCGGGTGTTGAAGCGGGCGGCGGTGACCTTGAATGAAATCTGCGGACGAACCGTCACGTTCGAGGAGGCTCGAAAGGCGTTTCGCGACGGGTTTTCCAAATGCTTTTCCGAAGGCTCGTTCAGGGGCGAACTGACGGCCTTTGAACTGGAACTGCGCCGGCGGTTTCTCGACACGGTGGATCATGATGATATCCGAACGAATAAGGTCCTTTTAAAGGTCAAGGATGCCATGTAGAATCATGTCTCGACAAGCTCGGCATGGCGGGTTTTTTCTACCCTTGAACTTGTCGGAAGGTTTTTTCGGAAATCGGTTTTCATCAGCCACTATTTTTAGTAGAATATTTCTTCTTTTGAACCCTGCCGGTTCTGGTATTGCATCTCTCCTCCGAGGTCAAAACACACTCCTGAATCCGGCGGGCGTGGACTGCGATCCCGATGCTTGGCGCGCCGCTGTATGAAAGGACTTGTTAACCGATGAAAATTAGATTCTGGGGTGTCAGGGGTAGCGTCCCTTCCGGTAGCCGCTCCACGGCGGGCGTCGGCGGAAACACCACCTGTTTGGAACTCCGATGCGGCAACGACCTGGTTATTTTCGACAGCGGTACGGGAATACGCAACCTCGGCGTCCAACTGATGAAGGAGTTGCCCGTTAAGGCCAAGATATTTTATTCCCACGTGCATTGGGATCATATCCAGGGACTGCCTTTTTTTACTCCCCTTTATATAAAAGGCAACGAATTTGACATTTACGGGGGGTCCTCCATGCCCCTGAGTATTGAAGATGTTCTGAAAAACCAGATGACGGTTCCGTGTTTCCCCGTGGGCATGGACATCATGGCCGCCACCACCCGTTTTCATGATCTCAAGCTCGGAGATGTGGTCGAAGGTAATGGTTACCGCGTTAGTTTGGCCATGCTGAATCATCCCAATCGATGTCATGCCTACCGTATCGACGAGGCGGACAAATCCATTGTGCTTGCCACCGACACGGAGCACTTTGATGACCGGTTGGATGAGAACCTGATGGCCCTGGCGGACGGGGCTGATGTGTTGATTTACGATTGCCAGTTCACCCCCAGTGAATATTATGGAAAGGACGGGCAAATGTCGCGTGTCGGATGGGGGCACAGCACGATGCAGGAAGGCGTGAAAATCGCCAAGGCCGCAAACGTCAAACACTTGATTCTTTTCCATCATGATCCCAGCCACGATGACAAATTCATGCAGAAAATCGAAGCAGAGACCCGGCAACTGTTCCCCAACAGTACGGTCGCTTATGAAGGCATGGAGATCGATCTCGAAAAAGAACCGATTACCCGGTCGCTTTTTGATTAACGCGATTTTTTGCTCCTTTCTCTTCCTTCTTTTTTTATCGAATTGCAGTCACAAACCGCTGTTGGGGTACGATCCGAAAGCTCAGAGCTATCTTGACCGGACGCGCCAGTACTTCCCGAAAATTCCAGCGAGAATACGTACGGCCCTGCTGACTCCCGTGAACGCCGATTCCCAGGCGGACCTGATTCTGGTTTCCCTGGCGCGCAACCAAAGAAACAGGATCAAGGTGTTGATCAACCAGGGCGAGGGAAAGTTTTCCCCGTCCGGGAACAGCGGATTGAACCGCGATTGGCATATGCGGATCGACTTCATCGCCGCCGGAGATTTGAACGGCGACGGGGCAAGCGATCTGCTTCTTCTGGGAACCGCGGGCACGAAAAGTGTCGCCCGGTCCCTGTTCAACAATAAGAAGGGGTATTTTTACCGCAAGGGCATTCCCGCCTTGCCGCCGCTGGATAACGGAATCGAGCGCGTCGATTTGGCCGACCTTGACGCCGATGGCGATCTCGACCTGTTGTTCACCGGGAAAAACCTGCGCAACCCGGCGGGCGGTCCGGCCGTCAATCAGGCCCAGCTCATGCTCAACAACGGTCGGGGACGGTTTACGGACTCTTCCTTTATCCTGTTGCCGCCGATACGGGCCGGGGTTGCCGGAACCGCCATCGCCGACTATGACGGAGACAATGCGCCGGACATTTTCCTCGTTTATGGAAAAGGCCGGAATGCGTTGTTGATCAACAACGGCCTGGGCGAGTTCTCCGATACCTCCCGCGTTTCCCTGCCGCCGGTGCGGGCGCATGGCGCCGCGGCGGATTGGGCGGATTTCGATCTGGATGGAGATAACGATCTTTTGGTCGTCACCTCCGGTGTCGATCCGAAATTCCGCGCCTATGCGAAGGAGTTCTCGTATTTTCTGGAAAATGACGGCCAGGGCCATTTCGTAAAAAAATCCCTGAAACTGTTGCCGAACCTTCCTTCGCACCAGGTGTATTTGCTGGACGCGAATGGAAACCGAATCCCCGATATCATTATTTTAAGCCGCAAAGGGGCGCACTTCCTGGTCGGCAAGGGAGATTGGGAATTTTCCGATGAAACGCTCAAACGGTTTCCTTATTCCATCCCTTTCGATAAAATGACCTTTGGCAATATCAATGATAAAGGGTTCCTGGACATTTTCGCGATCACCTCAAAAGGCAAAAAGGGGCGGTTGTGGGTGGATCATTTTAAATAGGAGCGCTTTGCATAACCCGAGATTTTTCGTCGCTTCCGGTGTCATCGCGAGCCGCGACCAGCGGCGTGGCGATCCAGCCGGGCCACGCCCGGTGGGAATGGGTCATTTCTGGATTGCTTCGTCGCTTCGCTCCTCGCAATGACAATCAAACAAGCACACTCATGCAAAGGTCTTTTTAAATAGTGGAACTTTCACAAACAGGCGGCCATGTCTCATTTTAAAAAACTTACCTTGCTGAAAATCTTGACGGTCATTGCCTGGGCGGATGGCGAAATTGCCCTGTCCGAGCTGAATGTCCTGAAATCCTTTTACCGGAAGTTCAACCTGTCCCCGGAGGAAATTGAGGAGTTGAATCCCTACCTGCGCGCCCCGCTTTCCGAAAAGGAACAGGAAAACTTGTTTCGCAAATTCGCGGCCGAAGTGACCGCGCCCGGGGACAAAAAGGAATTTCTGCAAGCCATGGAATTGATGGCCGGGGCGGATAAGGAAATCCACGAGCGGGAACAAGCCTTGTTGCGCCGGCTGACCGCTCTTCTCGAAGACACGTCCTTTACCGAAAAAACGCTGGGGAAAATCCGTAACGTGCTGGCCCGCGTTATTTTTAAACCCGCCCGCGAAACCAAACCGCAGTTGCAAAAATATTTCAAGAACATCGTCCTCAATAAAGTCGGTTTGAGGGCCGACGGGGAAAAAGCTAAAATCAGCCTGTCGGAGGACCAGCTTTATCTGGCCTGCCTGTTCGGCGTCCTGCTGGGGTCGGTGGCCTTTGTGGACGAAACCTTTTCCGACGAAGAAAAAAATGCGTTGCGCGGGATATTAAGCGCGCATTATTCCTTTACCGATGAGGAATTGGAAATCATCCTTGACGTTTTGGAGGAGCAGACGGCGTGGGGATTCGATTTTTATGAGGTGGTTACGGAATTCAATCGGCTGGTTTCCTATCCGGACCGAGTGAAGTTGATGGACTGCTTTTTCGAAATCTCGGCGGCCGACGGCGACCTGGGTTATGAGGAGGTCGAGGAAATCCGCCGTATCACCAAGGCCATGCGTATCCCCCATAAGGATTTCATCGACTGCAAAATGAAATACCTCGGCAAATTCCGATGAGCATCCAGGTTAAAACCGACTCTTTCCATATCGCGACCCGCGGCTTTGGCGACATTCTCGACATCACGGAAAACGTTTGCCGGAGCGTGGGCGACTCGAACCTGTCCGCGGGAGTGGCCACGGTTTTCGTGCCCGGCTCGACCGCCGGCATCACCACCATTGAATATGAATCCGGCGCCGTGGCCGACTTGAAACGGGCGATTGAGCGCCAGGCGCCGGTCGATTTGCATTACGAACACGACGCCCGCTGGGGCGACGGCAACGGGTTTTCCCATGTGCGCGCCGCGTTGATGGGCGCTTCCTTTACCGTGCCTTTCAAGAATGGCCGGTTATTGCTGGGAACCTGGCAACAGATCATCCTTTGCGATTTCGACAACCGGCCCCGCAAAAGGGGGGTGTGGGTGCAAATTCTGGGCGCTTGAATCCGGGACTGCCGGGAGGGTTCGGCGTTGGCGGTGAGGATTTGAAATGGAGAAAAAGAAGTTTTTGGGCGTTCATTTTGAATGTTGCAACGTGTATCGCAGGATTTACGTCAATAAGGAGCAAAACGCCTACGAAGGCCGTTGCCCTCTTTGCTTTCGCGTAGTGAAAATTAAAATCGGCGAGGAGGGAACGGATGCACGGTTTTTCAGGGCACGCTGACGGCGGGCCATTGTCATGAAACTTGTTTTGCAGAGGGTTTCGAGTTCCTCGGTGCGCGTGGCGGGACGGGAGATCGCGCGAATTGCCGGGGGATTGACAATTCTCCTGGGCGCAGAAAAAGGCGACACAGCGGAACAGGTCCGATACCTGGCAGAAAAAACCGTGAACCTGCGAATGTTCCCCGACGAACAGGGAAAAATGAACCGCTCCTGCCTGGACGTCCGCGGGGAAATCCTCGTTGTGCCGCAGTTCACCCTGGCGGCGGACTGTGCCCGCGGCCGGCGGCCCGGATTCGACCGCGCCGCGCCGCCCGAACAGGCCGAAACGCTTTATCGCTTGTTTATCGACCGCATTGCCGGCGCCGGCCTGACCGTGGCGGCGGGGCAGTTCGGCGCCGACATGCTGGTGGATATCCAAAACGACGGGCCGGTGACTTTTATCCTGGAACACCATCAACCGGCAGAGACCCTTAACCCGGCGCAGGGAGGCAAGGCATAGCCCCGGATTTTGCGAAAACGCCGCCACTGATGATAAGATGAATCGGCTGGCGGGAATGTTTAAAGAGTAAGAGGAAAGGGCGTTATCATGGTGTTGGATATCAGCAGTTTGCAAAAAGTGGTTGCGTTGCTTGACCGAGCTTTGAAAATGGCGGCATCCGACAGGATGCGGGAGTTGCGGGAAGATGAACGCGAACTCATCAAGGCAGGCGTCATTCAGAATTTTGAGTTCACCTATGAGTTGTGCTGGAAGACTCTCAAACGCTATCTGGAAATGTCCTCTCCCAATCCGGCGGAAATCGACAACATGTCTTTTGCGGATCTCATACGCACCGGATGCGAAAACAACGTCCTGCTTTCGGATTTGAGCGCATGGCAAAACTACAGGAAGGCACGCGGCATAACCAGCCACGTCTACGACGCGAAAAAAGCGGAGGAGGTGCTCAGGGTTCTTCCAGGCTTCTTGCGGGAAGCGAAATACCTGCTGGAAAAACTTCAGGAGCGGCTGGGAAAATTATGATCGATATTCAACCGGATCAGCTCAAAGTCGTGCGGGAAATTCTCGCCCGCCGCCTGCCGGGTGAGGTGAAGGTATGGGTATTTGGCTCCCGCGCCGGGCGGACGGATAAGAAATATTCCGACCTCGACCTGGCGCTGGAAAGCGCCGATGGCGAAAAACTGTCGTTCGAGACCCTGACCGCCTTGCAGACGGACTTCGAAGATTCCGACCTGCCGTGGAAAGTGGACGTGCTGGACATCAACGCCATCGAGCCCGGTTTCCGCAAGATCGTTGAACGGGACAAAGTGCCCCTGGGCGCGGGTGAGATAGCCGACAGCTAAAAAGCGACGTCTTGGGCAGGTCAAGGTTATCGGCGCAACATTGACACAAGGACAAAAAAATGGGCTACGAGATTTCGTAACCCATTTTTATATGGTCGGAGCGAGTGGATTTGAACCACCGACCACTTGACCCCCAGTCAAGTACGCTAACCAGGCTGCGCCACGCTCCGATTTTTCAGGTATTGTTTTTTGAAAAAGTTTGAGTCATCCGCCGCCCACTCTCCGTTTGTTTCGTCGTGTGTGTCTTTTGCGTGCCCGGAGTGAACGGGGATTCTCTTCAATTCCAAAATAGTGGATGCCGGCGGAGAAGTCAATAGTTGAGACCCTCTGGCAGTCGGCAACCCTTTTTGTTATGATAAAACTTCCGCACCTCCCGATCCCCGGTTTGCGCCGGTGCGCGCCGGTCTTCGCTCCGCAAGGCGGCGGATGCTAAAGGATGTCCGCGGACAAGCCGTATTGTGTAAAATAAATCTCTTAATTGTGGGATGAACAATGAAAGTTATTCCTGTCGGTGACGCGGTTGCGTTTAAACCGGAAAAATTGAACAAGGTCGCTCTTTTCGATACGGATAAATTTTTTTGCGATTTATACTGTTTGCAACCCGGCCAGTCCCAGAAGGTTCATCGCCATGAGGGTTCGGACAAGGTTTATTATGTCTTGCAGGGCCGGGGAACGGTCACTGTCGGCTCCGAGCGGCGGGAACTGGTTGCCGGGGAAATCACGATGGCGCCCGCCGGCCAGGACCATGGCGTGGTGAACGACAGCGACGCGAACTTGGTGATGCTGGTTTTCATGGCTCCCAGGCCCTGAGGTGAAGGGAATTTTACGATGGTTTATTTGATCTTTCCATCTTCGTGGCATCCGTCGCAACCGTATCTCAGCCTGCCCGCCCTCAAGGGCTTCCTGCATCAGCATGGGATCGACGATGTGGTGCAACGCGACCTGGCGATCGAGCTTCTGGATCATTTGTGCACGTGGGAAAAAGCCCGCCCGCTTTACGACCGCATTCTTTCCGAACTGAACACCCTGGGCTCCAAGCCTCGGCATTCGCAATTCGAACGCGAAAAATACGCCAAACTGCTCGAAGCGGATGAGATCATTCCGCAATTGGCGCATGAAATCGACGCGGCCAAACAGTCCCTGCGCAACGACGATTTTTATGATGTCGAACGCTACATGGAGAGCCTGAAGATTATTGATGTGTGGCTCGACAATATTCTGGCGCCTTACCACCCGTCGCAATTGACGGTCATCGGCAGTCGTATGCGTTTTTCGCCGTACTCGACAAAGGAGATTCTCGAATCGTTTCAAAACCCCGGCGAAAATTTTTTCTACGACATTTACAAGGAAATCTACCTGCCGGGAATTTTGTCGCAGGATATCGACATTCTCGGGATTTCGGTGACCTCCGTCGAACAGGTTTTGTCCGGCTTGACGCTGGCGCATCTGGTCAAGACGCATCGCCGGGACATCCATATCACCGTCGGCGGCAGTGTTTTCACGAAGCTGGTGGACCAGTTGGAGAAAGGGTCGCCCTTGTTCGAGTTCGTCGACAGCTTTATCGTGCATGAGGGCGAGACGCCCCTGTTGCGGCTGGTGCAGGAATTGCGGGGCGGCGGCGATTTGGCCCAGGTCCCCAACCTGATCTGGCGGGACAGGGGGCAAGTGAAGGTCAACCGGCCCTTCGTCAAGGAGGCCCTGAACGAACTGCCGACACCGGATTTCGACGGGATGCCCTTCGATTTATATTTCACGCCGGAGCGCGTTCTGCCGGTGATGGGGTCCCGCGGCTGTTACTGGGAGCGGTGCGCGTTTTGCTCCATTCCGTTCGACCACATGGATTTCCACGTGCGCTACGCCGAAAACGTGGTCAACGATTTTAAAAATCTCCAGGAAAAGTACGGTTGCAATTACTTCTTCTTCACCGACGAGGCTCTGCCGATCAACTTTCTGAAATCCTTCGCCGCCAAGTTAATCGACGCCGGGGTGAAGGTGCAATGGACCGGCGAGTTGAAGTTTGAAAAAAGCCTGCTACGGGAAAACCGCATGGAACTGCTGTACCGGTCGGGACTGAGAAAACTGATCTTTGGGCTGGAGTCCTACAACCAACGGGTTCTCGATTGCATGAAGAAGGGCGTGGAACTGGCCGTGGTCGACAAAACGGTGGAAGAATGCCTGCGTATCGGCATTGCCATGCACTTTTACCTGATCGTCGGTTTTCCCACGGAAACGCGGGAGGAGGTCATGGATTCGGTGAATTTCGTCCTCAACAATCAGCGGTTGCTGGAGTCGCCGGGGTTCTCCTGCATCCCTTCGCAGTTCGACCTGGAGAAAGGCACGCCGCTGGAAAAAAATCCGGCGGAATGGCACATCACCCGGCTCTACAACCCGCCGCATCACGATTTGAGCCTGGGATATTCCTATGACATCAGCGCCGGCCTCACGGCAGACCAGGCCGCCGAGGTTTATCGGGAGGTGTCGGAAATGCTGAGCCGCGAAGTGGCGATGTTTCCGCAAAATTATTCGCTGTCCGACGGATTGCTCTACCTCGGCCATCACGAAAAGGCAAACATCGAGGAAAACCTCGCCATGCTGAGCCCGGCCTGACGGTCCTTGTCCTTAATAGCCCGAACCTTCCCTGTTTTTGCTGGAATCGTAGTTCCTGTCCCGCTTGCTGTAATTCTCCGTGGAACATCCCACTGCGCCGAGGAGCCATCCACATACAAACAGAATTAAAACCGCAAGCCCGATCGTTTTCTTCATGCCCATTTTTTCCCTCGAGGATGATTGGTTTTTGTTTTTCAGGATGGCTCCATGATAAGTCCGAACTGCCAAAACAACAACCGGTCAAAATATTTTTCGATGGTCGCCGCGGTCCGGTCACCTGAAAAAGCGGCCCCAGTCGAAGTGCTTGCCGACTTGAAAGTGTATCGCCAGGTCGTTTTCCCTGTCGGTGCTCACCGGAAACTGTACGCCGAGCAGAAATATCCAGTCGGAGGAAGGTTGCCACAGTTGAAAGCTCGGCAGTAATGTCACCACATCGGTTCCTGATTCATTGCCGGCCAACACGGATTCCGCGATCATTTCCAGAGATACAATCGGCACCAGAAACTGATGCGGCAGAGTAGGCGCCATGCCCTCACCGGTTTCGCGGATAAACGAATAGGAGAGCGCCAGCCCCGCCTCCACGTTACTGGACGTTGGGCCGGACACGCTGGAAGTGAACTCGGCATTGATTCCCAGATACCAGTTGCGGTAGGCCTGGTCGAAAAACAAAAGCCCGCCCAGCTGGGTTTCGTCGGTTCCCAGGCCGCGAGAGGCGTTTCCCGTCGGCAGTCCCACGCTGAAGATCCCCGTTAAAATTCTTTCCGGCTCATTTATAAAAGCGTATTTAATCGCCTGAAGCTCGATATCGCCCAGCTCATACTGGCCTTGGGACATGCCGGTATTTGAAAAGGGAATGAATATTTCCGACCCCAGGCGAAATTGTCCGGTCCAGTCAATCGCCATCTCCATCTGGTTGGCAAACGCCGCGCGCTTTTCCTTTCCGGTGTGGGAGTTGTCGAAAAAAGTGAAATTTAAAAACTGTTCGTCCTCGATGTGCGCGTGATGAACCAGGACGGGCTCGCCGATCGCCCCTGAAAAAGGCGCGCCTTCCTCATGTCCCGATGCGGTGGGGCCTTCGGAAATCAGGAGAAAAACAGCAAGCGCAAAAATTATTTTAAAAGGCCTGTTTGCAATCATGGTTGTTTGTTCCGTTACAGTGTCCGGTGCATGAGCAGAGGAAACACGGAGTCTCATCGGCGCACAAAAAGAGTGCGCGTATCCGCTAGCGGGGTTTAGAAACTTGAATAGATAAGGGAATCGGAATTAAAAAATGGCGGGAGGGCCGCGGCCGGAAAAAGAAAACGCGATTTTCTCGAAAAAGACTTTTTCCCGGATCAAGAGGAGGGGCTGAAAAAACCGCGCCACCGCCGCATTCGGAATGAGGGTCTCCAAATTCGCGTGGGACTGAGCCCAGTGGCAGGGCGCGCAGTTTTTTTCGACATGCGCCAGATTAAATTCGTGGCTGTGCAGGAACGGAGAAAACGCCGATATCGCTCCGAAACCCACCAGCAAACAGGCGGCTATAAGCGTTCGGCGAAAACGGCGGCGTGTTTTTAAATGATTCATTATAAGTCATTCGATGCGGCGGCGATCCGTGCGGATTCAAAAATTCACGGAGCAAAGGCCCAGACAAGCAAAAAGGGTATTCCAAAACTGGTTACCATCAAAGCAAAATTAATCGCGTGCATCAGCAACAGGAAATCCGTGACCGGAGCGAGAACCGCTTCCATGCCGACGCGCCGCACGGCGCTTTCGATGTCGGCGGGGGTGATTTCCCGGCCGGGTTTTCCGGACACCTCCTCGGCGACGTCGTTCAAGAACAAAATTTTAAACGCCTTGAGAACAACGGCAAACCCCATGCCGGCAAACCAACTGACGATGCCCTTGCGCAGGCGCAGGTCGCGCAAAAATGTTTTGCCGAAATCGTCGAACTTTTGCGCCATCTCCTCCTTGGAGACCGTGCGGTTCATTTTCGGAATATTTCGTAAAACGCTTCGGCTCAAGAAATCGAACAAGTCATGCAGTCCGCCGACCGCTTCGGAAAATTTACGATTGACCGTGGAAACAAAAGATGCCGCCAAACCGTGAACGGTTCCGAACATTCCGTACCAGCCAAAAATGACGAAGAGAAGCGTCCCTTCCAGCCAGCCGTCCCATTGCGTCGAAAAAGCGTCGGCATAAACCCATTTCCAGGCAAACGCCGCGAGCAGACCGGCGAGCAGGCCCTGCGAGCCGAAAAGAAATGCCCGCTTGAAAGTTCCCGTCAGCAAATCCGAAAAAAATCTTCGCCAGTAAGTTATGAGGTCTTGCGTCATCGAAAGGCGACCTTATTCGGCGCGGCGTGAAAAAACTTTTGAAACACTGTGAAGAAAAGAAAATCTCAGATCAGGAAATGGCGGGGACATGTTTTCATTTCGGCTCACTTCATCTCTCGTCCATACCAGATCAATTTGCCGTCGATGCTGATGTCGTGCAGGCTGGATTCCAGGTCGTCGTAATTCGGGTTGTCGCTTTTGATTTTCACCATCTTGGTTTTCGGGTTGAGCTGAAGGCGTTTGATCATTCGCTTGCCTTGCCAGGTGAGGGAATAGATGCCGCCGCCGGGGCTGATTTCGCGGATGTTTTTATTGATCACCACCACATCCTGGTCTTGCAAGGTCGGCTCCATGCTGTCCCCCTCAATATACATGGCGAGAAGTTTTTCCGGGCCGCCGAACTGCTCCAGCCAGTCATCCCGGAAAGCCAGTTGAACGTCCACCGTATCGTCGGTTTTCAAACCGTACCCGGCGCTGGCCGCGCCCTTGAGTTTTTTGATTAGCGAGATGCCGGGCGGCAGGTTCTTTTCGCTGTAGCCAACGACGCTTGCCCGCCTGCCGCTCTTGCCCGTCAACAAATATTCCACGGAGGTCCGGCCATGCTTTGCGATTCTTAACAGCATGTTACCTTCCGGGATCATTCCTCTTTCTATCTTCGAGACATTGCCCTGGGTGGTGCCGATTTTCTCGCCGAACACCTGCTGGCTGAGGCTTCCTCTGATACGCCTCACGCGCTCGCCAAACTCCGAGTTATCCGGGTCGTTTCTCTTTGCGTGCTTCATTGATTTCTCCTTCTGACGCCATATTCTCAAGAGAATAATATGAATTTTCATCCGCTTCAAGCAAAAAATGACTTGGAGAAGCCGCCCGCTGAGCCTGCGGCAAAGCCCCTGTGGGAGAGGTTTGTAGGATTAAATTTAAGAAAGAAAGACCAATTGTTGCTATATTTGTTATCATGTAGATCATGAAGGAAAAAGCATCTAATGCAAATTATCTGCTGTATATATTTGAAGAAATACCACAAGAGTTTTGTGTTGCGGAAGAGGAAAGGCCTTACAAGGAAACGATATTGACGAGTTTGGCGGTATATCAATTTCCCCGGTATGATAAAGCAAAACAACATGCAAAAAACTTAGTGAGTATTCTCTCAAAAATTAAAGAGAGAAAAGTGACGATGCGGTCCGGGCTGATTGAAATGAGAAATCTGGATTTGGATAAAGAGTCTAAATTGGATTTGGACAATTTTGATCTTCGTTACAATGAAAATGATGAGGAAAATTATGATCCGACTTTCTGGCTGAGTCATTACCTGGGCGATAATTATCATTTACGGGTTGAGATTGTTCATAACCACAAGGTCTTGTTCTCTTGCTCCACCAATGATGGTAAAAATAATTTTGGCGGGCAGAAAAACCCTTTTTAACAATTTGTTCTTTAATGGAGGTCCCGCGTTTTGAAAGCGATTTCCGTAAAGTCGGGTGTTTTATTGATACTTCTTTTCGTGTGGGGTGTTGTCGCGGCGTATGCGGAAGAGCCTGAAGATCAATCGGAGCTTATGGCTTTATTTATTAAGGAACCCCAAACCGGCGCAACGGTCAAGAGTCCGGTGAAAGTTTGTATGGAAGTTTTGGGTGTCGAACTGGAACCGGCGACGAATGGCGTGAACCCGGGGAAAGGACATCACCATATCATCATCGACATGCCTCTGCCTTCTATCGTGGAGCCCCGGGAAGGGGATTTGATGCCGAAAATAACGAGCGACGACAACCACATTCATTTGTCGGATGGCGCCCCCTGCGGGGTCATCCGATTAGACCCCGGCCCACACATTATCCGAGGGCTGTTTTCCAAGGGCAACCACATACCCTTCAATCCGATACTTGCCGACACCATCATCATTACGGTCGTCGAGTAAGAAAGGATTTTTCCTCGATAGGTGTTCCGGAAAAACTGTAACCCAGCGGTGCGCTGTTATCCAGCGCCACACGGTCCGGCACCATCCTGCGTTCTTCCTCCGGATGGTACATGTGGCAATGAACGCATTGGGTAAGCTGGATGCCTTCCTTTTCATGGCACACGCGGCAGGCCTTGATCGGACTGATCAGAACATCCGACGTAAACAGGCTCTTCTCTGCCTGTTCGTGGCATGTGCCGCAGTTCAGGTATTGATGTTTCCGGTGGTTGAACAATCCTTTTCTGAGAAATCTTGCCGGAATATTGGTGGGCAATATGTTGGGGAGGCGGAGTTTGTCTTCCCGGTTTTTTGATTCGTCGTGTTCCAGGACGTGGGTCGTGTCGTAGAACCACAACACCTCCGTCTTGGGGCTTTCCGCGGGCACTTTCCAAACCGCGGCAACCTGGCTGTCGGCCACCGCCACCACCCTTGAACCCTCGTGGTCGAACAGCACGGTATGGATCCGTTTTTTATGGCCTTTCATTTCAGCCAGCATCCTGCCGGATTCCGCATCCCACAGCCGAACCAGTTTGTCGGTGGAGCCGGTAA